>NZ_JAJHJB010000021.1:0-100336 GCF_020819555.1 Pelosinus baikalensis | reverse complement strand
TGCAGGAAGCCATTAACAAGTGGATTCAACGCAGAAAATATGCAAAATTCCTCGAATTATGGGTAAAGGGTTTAAATATTGATTGGAACAAACTATATGGTGATCCTAAACCTCGTCGAATTAGCCTACCCACCTATCCGTTTGCCAAGGAACGCTATTGGGTGCCTGAGATTAATATCAAATCTGTAGAAGGTATCACAAGGGGACCAGCAGTGGCAGCGTCGATTCATCCTTTGCTGCATCAAAATACCTCTACACTGTCGGAACAGCGTTTTAGTTCCACGTTTACAGGGCAGGAATCTTTTCTGACGGATTATGTAGTGAAAGGTCAGCGGATTTTGCCGGGAGTTGCTTTTCTGGAAATGGCTCGCGCGGCAGTAGAGCAGGCAACAGAGAATTTAAAGGAAGGTAAAAATGGAATTCAATTGACTAATGTTGTTTGGGCTCAACCTGTTATGGTAGGAGATCAGCCAGTTGAGATACATATCGGACTTATTCCTGCAGAAAATGGAGAAATTACCTTTGAAATTTATAGCGACTCTAAAGAGGGTGATACAGAACCAATCGTATATAGCAAAGGTAATGCGATATTAGGCTCGATTGTGGAAGTACCCAATATAGATATTGCAGCTTTAAAGGCCCAGTGTTGTCAAGGCAATATAGACCACCAGGGAATTGAGGAAGTATATACCGGCCTAGGTCAAGTATTGGCAAAGATTTCATTATCTTCTATCGATTGCAACTTGAGTGATCAATTGATTCTGAACCCGAAGCTGCTAGATTTTATATTACAGGAATTAATCGAGTTAAAAGCAAACACAATTGATTTGCAGTCTTCTAACAGTACAACTCTTTATAAGCCAATTTTGCCTTTTACATTGCAAGAACTCAAAATCTTTAGAAAAATCACTTCGGAAATGTGGGTTGTAATTCGTTACAATACTGGCAGTAAAGCAGGGAATAAAGTACAGATTATTGATATTGATGTGTGTGACAGAGACGGGATAGTTTGTATACAGATAAAAGGATTGGAGATTCATTCTATAGAGTGGGTGGCAGAACATGAAGATCATCCAATACAGCGATCTAAGGGTTTTATCCAAAAACAATGGGAACTTTGTTCAGCTATTCCAACCAGAAGTTTACATCGAACTGTTGCAATATTAACAACACAAGAAACTAGAGATTTGGCGGCAAAACTTGCTCAGCAGTTTATGAAATGTGAGATTCTGGATATTTATGATTTGGCACGACAAAGCCAGCAAGCGGAACAGGAATGGAAAAATTATGATGGTTGTATTGACTTAACGGGATGTGGAACAGAAAACCACACTTCAATTAATTGGATAGCATGGCTGCAAAATTTGATTGAAGAAGGTCATAAAGAGGGTTTGATATTACTCGCTGTGACAAAAGGATTAGAGTCTTATCAGAATATAGATATTAACTTGTCTGGGGCTTCTCGTGCCGGGTTGTATCGCATGCTGCAAAGTGAATATAGCCACTTGCGGTCAAGACATATGGATGCAGAACGGTATACTGATGATGATACGCTTGTGGGGCAGATTGTCTCAGAATTTTTCTTGGAAAGTGAAGATGCAGAGATTTGTTATCGGAATGGGAAGCGATATCGCGCCATTTTTGAAGAAGTAAAGGATAGTGGCGAAAGCCAAGGAAATGTCAAATTTCCAGAGGATCATGTGCTATGGATTACAGGCGGGACAAGAGGTCTCGGATACTTATGTGCTGAACATTTTGTAAGGAAATATGGTGTTAAGCGTTTGGTTCTTAGCGGACGAGAGCTTATGCCTAAGCGGGAACAATGGGATTTTTATAAGGACAATGATTCCATAAAACACAAGATCCGAGCTATCCAAGCCCTAGAAGAGAAAGGCGTACAAGTGCAAGTGCTATCTGTTGCCTTGACAGATAAGGATGCTGTTCAAAAAAGTCTGCAAGAGATTAAAATTAGCATGGGACCAATTGGCGGAATCATTCACTGTGCAGGAATAGCTGATGTGGAAAACCCTGCTTTTATTCGTAAATCTATTGAGGGTGTTCAACAGGTATTAGATCCTAAGATTGTCGGATTGGACATAATGTATCAAAGTTTTCGAGCTGAACCTTTACAGTTTTTTGCCTTATTTTCCTCGGTATCGGCGGTTATTCCTACTTTAGCTTCAGGGCAAAGTGATTATGCAATGGCTAATGCCTACATGGATTATTTTGCGGAAGCGTATAGGGGTTCCTGCCCAATTGTTAGCATCCAATGGCCCAGCTGGAAAGAGACAGGTTTGGGAGAAATTAAAAGTAGAGCCTACATGCAAACAGGCTTACTAAGCCATACAAATGACGAAGGTCTGCAACTGTTGGATCAGATTCTCTCTAGAAAGATGGGACCTGTAATCCTGCCAGCGATAGTCAATCTGGATTTATGGAACGCTGCGGAATTGATGAAACGTACAATACAAAAAAACTCTTTAATAGCAAATAGACAACCGTACCATCCTGTTATGACAAAGCCGTTAACGGCTTCAAGTGATCTGGTAAATGCAACTCAAGCATGGTTAATATCTTTGATTTCAAATGAATTGAAGATTGATCCTGCAAGAATAGAAGCAGACACAACGTTTCAAGACTATGGCATGGATTCAATTTTGTTAGCACAGGTTATTACCAAGATGGAGCGTGAGCTAAAAGGTATATCAATTGATCCTTCGGTTATTTTAGAATATCCTACATTGAATACCTTGGCTGTTTATTTGATGCAAATCTATCCAGAAGCGTTAGCATCCTTATTTTCTATTAAGAGTGCAAACACAAAAAGTACTGTTAACCAGCCTACATGCAACCAGCCAACGACGTTCCCTGTCTTGCAACGGGAAAGAAGAAGAGGACGACAAGAGAATAACGTCAACAGTCAGAAGGACAAGGTTGCCATAGTCGGAATGGCCTGCCATTTTCCGGATGCAATGAATACTAAGGAGTATTGGGAAAATTTAAAACTAGGAAAAGATAGTATTCGTGAAGTATCAAAATCACGTTGGGATTGGGAGAAATATTACAATGCTCACGAGTATAAGGAAGGAAAAAGTATAAGTAAATGGGGAGCATTTTTAGACTCCATTGAAGAGTTTGACCCTGGCTATTTTAATATTCCAAGGTCACTGGCTCCACAAATAGATCCTCTTCAACGACAATGGTTGGAAGTAAGTGCAGAAGCTCTGGCAGATGCAGGTTATGACAAAAAAGATTTGTGGGGAAAACGTGTAGGCGTCTATGCAGGTGCGAGGATGGGCAATTTCGCCAATAAACTTAAGGGTGCTAAAAAAGACAGGATTGTTGGCACAGGACCTAATTTTATTACAGTTCATTTAGCTCATATTTATAACTTTAAAGGACCTAATATGGTTGTGGATGCAGCGTGCGCAAGTTCGTTAGCTGCAATTCATTTGGCTGTGAAGAGTATTCAGAACGGTGAAGCAGAAATTGCGCTGGCTGGAGGTGTTGAGATTTTATTGGATGAATCCCCATTTATTACGTTAAGTGCCGAAAAAGTATTATCCCCTGATGGACGCTGCAAAACCTTTGATGCGGAGGCTAATGGAATCGGATTAGGAGAAGGATGTGGGGTACTGATTTTAAAACCATTGCAAAAAGCTATTCAAGACAATAATAAAATCTATGGAGTGATTGATGGATCAGCAGTAAATTGTGATGGGAACACGATGGGGATAACAACGCCTAATCCTGATGCACAGCGGGAACTTATTAAAACGGCGATAAGTGATGCAAACATAAATCCTGAAACAATAAGCTATATGGAAACACATGGCACAGGAACGTTAATTGGTGATCCAATAGAATTAAAAGCCTTAACCCAAATATTTACAGAACATACGACAAAAAAACAGTTTTGTGGGGTAGGTAGTATAAAAAGCAACATTGGGCATTTACTCAGTGCAGCAAGTGTAGCGGGTATTATTAAAGTATTGCTGGCAATAACCCATCAAGAACTTCCTCCAACATTGCACTGCAAGAATCCTAATCCACGTTTTAATTTTCAAGATTCACCTTTCTATCCTGTACAAGGCTTAAAGAATTGGACAAGTGATAATAATATTTTGCGAGCAGGAGTTAGTGCTTTTGGGTTAGGAGGCAACAATGCCCACATTATTGTTAGTAATGAGGGAATACCAAATACACATAAAGCATCACTTGAACCAAAGGGAAAAAGAGTAATATTTAATCGTAAGCACTATTGGCCTGAGGAAATAAAAAACTATAACGAAAAAAATGACTTAGTGCAGGAAAGGTTTAATTATTCGAACGATGATGAAGTAGATGAATTCATTGAACTTTTCAAAATTGAGGAGGCGTAAATTGAGATGAATATAGAAAGAACGCAGAAGAAGACGTTTTTGCAAAAAATTAACCATTCTAATTTCATTGTCCGTGATCATAATGTTCATGGTGTTCGCACTCTTCCGGGTGTAGCCTTGTTAGATATGATTTATCGATTATCAGCTAATTATCTAGGGACACAAGCCATTGAACTCAAGCAAATTTTATTTCAGCATCCAATTGTTACATCGGAATACTTTGACAAAAACATAGTAGTAACATTTACGCCACAAGAATCACATTGGAAAGTGACAATCACAAGTCAAAAAGTAAAAGATAATTGTGTTATAGATACACAGCATGATGAAAATATGGAGTGCTTACTTTTCTTGACAGAACACACAAAAAACGAAAAGAAAATAGATGTGCAGGCCTTTATAAGCAGTTCTAAACAGCAATGGGATATGGATGCTGCTTATGGGTTGCTCCGAGAAATTGATATATATCATTTTGTATTTATGAAAACACAAGGAACAATATATCAGCATAACAATGAAGAATTAATAAAACTTCATTGTAGTGAGCTAGCAGAAAAATATCGTAATAAATTTTATGCCCATCCGGCTTTTTTAGATGCTTCAACCTTTGCTGGATCTTCTTTTCAATTAAGCGGGATACAAAATCATTTATTTGAAAAAAACACGCCTTATATTCCGTTCATGATTGAACGATTTTGCATCTATCAACCTCTTCCCGCTACCATCTATACACACACTAAAAAAACAGAGATTGCAAAGGAGAATATATCTATGCCAGTAGATATATTCTCTACTGATATTACAATTTTTAATGAGGCGGGTCAGGTATTAGTAGAATTTGATAGATTAACTTTAAAGCAGATTAGAGAGCCGTATTTAATTAAAAAATTAATTGAGCCAAATAACAGTACTGCAGTAAACATAAGAGAACCGCAAGGATCAATACAGATAGAAGCAGAACAACAAGCTAGCTATAAAGGTCTGGAAAAACAAACCCATGCAGAACTAGGGAAAAATAAGCAGCTTGATAGTGATTCCAGACATGTTATTATTTCATATTTACAAAAAGTAATTGGTAGAGTGTTAAAAAAGAGTGCTGACGAAATTGACACAAACAACGGATTTTATGATTTAGGGTTGGATTCTACACACTTGATAGGCCTCGTCAAAGAGCTGGAACAGAAACTGGCTGTCCAACTTTATCCAACGCTTTTATTTGAATATTCTACGATTCAAAGTTTATCAGGCTATTTGTTAGAAAACTATGAAAGTGCCTTTTTAAATGCAAATAGTCAAGAAAATGAACAACCTCCAGATTCTGTTGAGGATATAGATAATTCAAAAATGCTTTTCTTTGAACCTGTTTGGCATAAGCAAAATATTATAAAGCAGCCGGGTTATATTGCAAAAAAAATCCAAAATTTAATCATTCTTTTCGATGGATCAACAGCAATGCAATCAGAAATTCAACAAAATATCAGTGCTGCAGATGTTATTACATTGAATTCAGAGGAAGAACACATTCCATATCAGGTAGAAGATAAATTCAAACAGCTACTAGAATTGATTCAAAAACAATTACAGCAAAAAAATCCTGGAGAACTTTTGATACAAGTTGTAGCAGATTCAGAAAGTAAATACGTTTACTCATTAGGTGGATTACTACAAACTGCTTGCTTGGAAAATCCCAAAGTTCACAGTCAAATTATTACAATTGAACGTTTCGCATCACAATCAATACATACTGTCATTCAGCATCTAAAGGATGAAGCTTATTACCATGATAGAGGAACAGCTGAGATTTATTATAAAGGAAAGTCACTTCAACGATATGTAAAACAGTTATTTGAAATGAATTTTGCATCTAAAAATAAGGCAGTTTTTTGTAAAGAAAATGGTGTGTACGTTGTTACAGGTGGACTAGGTGGGCTGGGCTTCTTGATTGCCAATCATATTGCAAGTCAAGCTGCAGTTAAACTTGTGTTAATTGGTCGATCTAAGCTAAATGCAATAACGGAAGAAAAAATACGCCAATTGATGCAAAAAGGCGCAGAAGTATTATATTTAGAAGCGAACATTAGCAAAAGAAGTGATGTGGTACATGCTTTTGCATCAATCAAAGATAAATTTGGGTCTATCTCGGGCATTTTTCATAGCGCGGGCGTACTAAAAGATCAAGTGATTATCCAGAAAAATTTGTCTGAAATACAAGATGTATTTAATCCCAAAATACGAGGACTTTGGCATGTAGATGAGGTTACTCAGGATGAGAATCTGGATTTCTTTGTAATGTTTTCATCCATTTCAGCAATTACTGGAAATATAGGGCAATCCGATTATTCAACTGCTAATGCTTTTATGGATAACTTTGCTATAATGCGGCAGAAAAAAGTAAAACAGGGTAACCGGCATGGTAGAACGATTACGATTAATTGGCCTTTATGGTCTGAAGGCGGTATGCATATTGATAGTGGGCTTGAACAAGTAATGTATATGTCGTCGGGACTGAAACCCTTACCGACGATATTAGGAATACAAGCCTTAAATGCCATACTAAATGGAAATAACACACAAAATATTGTTCTTTATGGCGAAGAAAATAAAATACGAAATTATTTCAGTGCAAGGATTTTTTCTGGAGAAAATAAACTTGAAAGTAAAAAAGTATATGTAGATACTGCCACACAACCTGTAGATAATTCCACCTCAGCCAATTCTCAGTCGGGGGATATTGCAATTATAGGTTTATCAGGTCGCTATCCAATGGCCAATACAATGGATCAATTTTATCAAAATTTAAGAAATGCTAAGGATTGTATTACACATTTTCCTAAGGACAGGTGGAAGGATTATCAATTTACGTTCGATGTGGAACAATTCTACAAGTATGGTGGGTTTATTGATCACATTGACCAATTTGACCCTCTTTTTTTTAATATTGCTCCTCGTCAAGCAGAAAATATGGATCCACAGGCTCGACTATTTTTAGAAATAGCTTGGGAAGCGATGGAAGATGCGGGATTTTATCAAGATAGATCAAAACACTACTACTCATCATCTAGTGATAAAAGTGTTGGTGTCTTTGGTGGAGTATTTTGGAGTCATTATGAGTTGTTCGGAGCTGAAATGACGCAACGCGGCGTACCAACTTCTTTGGGAGTTAGTTCAGCATCTATTCCCAATATGGTATCTTATTGCCTAAATTTTCATGGACCTTCTATGGCTGTTGATACAATGTGTTCATCAGCATTGACATCCCTCCATTTAGCTTGTGAAAGTATTCGGAAAGGCGAATGTCATTACGCTATTGCCGGTGGAGTTAACCTTGTTACTCATCCTCATAAATATATGTTCCTTAAACGAGAGCATTTCTTAGCATCAGATGGTCGCTGCCGGAGTTTTGGCGAAGGCGGGGATGGATATGTGCCGGGAGAAGGGGTAGGTGCTGTACTATTAACAAGCCTTGAGCGTGCTGAAAAGGAAGGATACTCCATATATGGAGTCATAAAAGGATCGGCATTAAATCATGGGGGGAAAACTTCTGGGGCAATGGTTCCAGATCCCGTTGCCCAGTCTGAGGTTATAACAGATGCAATAAAAATGGCTGGGATTGATCCACGAACAATTAGCTATGTTGAAGCCCATGGGACAGGTACTTCATTAGGTGATCCAATAGAATTTCAAGGACTATGCAAGGCATATAAGCGATGGACTGATGATAAACAATATTGTGCGATTGGTTCATCAAAATCAAATATTGGTCACTTAGAAGCGGCAGCAGGTATTGCAGGTCTTACAAAAGTTTTACTGCAGTTTAAACACCAAGAAATATTTCCTTCATTGCATTCTGATACATTGAATCCGTATATTCCTTTTAATGATACTCCGTTTGTTGTTGAACATAATCTTAAAGAATGGAAACGACCAGAAATAGAGATAGATGGGGAAAAGAATATCTATCCTAGACGCGCAGGTTTAAGTTCTTTTGGTGCTAATGGGAGTAATGCCCACATCATTATTGAAGAATATGTTCCCAAAAAACTTAAAAAAGAAGCTATCACAATTAATAAAACAGGTCTAGTTATTGTACCGCTTTCGGCTAAAAATGAAGAGTGTCTCAAAGTGTATGCGCAAAAACTCTTAGATTATTTGAGAAAGGACAAAAAACCTTTAAATGTTATTTCTAATGAGAATCTTGAGAAAATAATTCAAGATGAAATCATTAAGATTCTTTCAAAGCTCATTTGTGTGGAAGAAGTAGATATTGATCCTAGTCAAGACTTTGCTGAAATAAATGCTGATTTGATTCACCTTAATACACTTTATCAAAACCTACAAGTCCAATGGGGAATGGATATTGACCAAGAAATCATTAATCAATCCCATTCGATTAATCACTTAGTGGCGCAATTCATCTTGCAATATCAAAAAGAACTTGAAAAAATATATATTATAACTAAAGAATCCGTAATTGAACCAGTTGGTGTACGTGAAATAAACTTAGCGGATTTAGCCTATACACTCCAAGTTGGAAGGGAGTCCATGGAAGAACGCCTAGGTTTAATTGTAGGATCGATTAAGGAACTTGAAGAAAAACTGCAGGATTTTGTGGAAGGTAAAGATGGTATTGATGATTTATATCGCGGTCAGATCAAACGCAATAAAGAAATTCTGACTGTTTTTGCAGCAGACGAAGATATGGAAAAGACAATTAGTGCTTGGATAAACAAAGGGAAATATGGTAAAGTACTGCAATTATGGGTCAAAGGCATGATTTTTGACTGGAACAAGCTTTACAGTGATGTTAAGCCATGTCGTATTAGTTTACCGACCTATCCTTTTGCCAGAGAACGGTATTGGGTATCCGAGAGCGAGACTAATTCTCTTAGCTGCATAACTACAGCCTCAGCAACAACAGTTTGTGATCATCCGTTGCTGCATAAAAACACCTCTGATTTTTCGGAGCAAAGATTCAGTTCTACCTTTACGGGTCGTGAGTTTTTCCTGAATGATCATGTTGTAAAGGGAAGACGCGTTCTGCCTGGGGTCGCTTATCTTGAGATGGCTCGCGCAGCAGTGGAACAGGCAGTCGGAGTATTAGCGGATGGTCAGATTGGGATGCGGCTCAAAAACGTTGTTTGGACCACACCTATTGCTGTAGGGAATCAGCCAGTACAGATACACGTCGGACTTTATCCTGAAAACAACGAAGAAATAGCCTATGAAATCTATAGTGAGTTAAAAGATATTGATGCAGAACCTGTTGTACATAGCCAGGGGAGTGCCGTGTTAAGTGCGGTTGAAAAAGTTCCAACTTTAGATCTTCAATACGTGAAAGCTCAGTGTAGCCAAAGCAATTTGAGCGCAAATCAATGCTACGAGACCTTTGCAAGAATGGGGATTGAGTATGGTCCGGGGCATCAGGGGATTGAAATGGTGTACGTAGGAACAGGTCAGGTGCTGGCCAAGCTTTCCTTACCTTCTATTATCTCTGATACGAAAAATCAATTTGTCCTTCATCCCAGCCTGATAGATGCTGCTTTTCAGGCATCCATTGGATTGGTATTGAGCATGGATGATTTGCAGGTTTCCAATAGCATGACGCCGCCTAAATTAATCCTGCCCTTTGCCCTGCAGGAACTCGAAATCCATAGTAGATGTACTGCTGACATGTGGGCTCTGGTTTGCTACAGTGACTGCAGCAAACCAGGAGATACGGTACAGAAACTTGATATTGATATATGTGATGAACAAGGGAATATTTGTATACGTATAAAGGGTTTATCTTCGAGAGTGCTGGAAGGCGAGGTAGGATTGATCGGAGATCCAGTAAGCATCGGGACTCTGATGGTCACCCCTTACTGGAAAGAAGAAGCGATTGCCCAGGAAGTCATAGCGCCTAACTATGACCAGTATCTGGTGATGCTCTGTGAATTTGGTGAAGTTGCCCAGAGAAATCTTGAATCCTACATGAATGGAGCACGTTGCCTCCTATTACAATCTACTCATAAAGGTATTGAGGAACGTTTTCAGACTTATGCCATCCAAGCTTTCGAGGAAATCCAAAATATTCTTAAAAACAAATCGATGGGCAAGACGCTGATTCAGATTGTGGTTTCCACCCAGGATGACAAGCAGCTCTTCGCCGGACTCTCCGGAATTTTGAAAACTGCCCAATTAGAAAATCCTAAACTCATAGGGCAGTTAATTGAAGTGGAACCCGATAAAGAGGAAGAAGAAATAGTAGAGATACTAAAGGAGAACAGTCGAAGTTCCATAGATCAGCAGATTCGTTACCAAGGCGGTAAGCGGTATATTGCTGACTGGAGTGAAATTCAAAATTCACAGGAAGAAACAATTATCCCCTGGAAAAACCAGGGGGTTTATTTAATAACTGGTGGTGCCGGTGGTCTGGGATTAATTTTTGCCAAAGAAATTGCACATAAAGTCGAGAATGCGACCATAGTTCTAAGTGGTCGCTCTCCGCTTAGCGAGGGCAAACAAACTGAACTGAAGGAATTGAATTCCTTGGGTGCCCAGATAGCATACAGGCAAGTAGATGTAACCCAAAAAGAGGCGGTCGCGAATCTAATCCAGAGTATTCGAGAAGACTTTGGAAATCTGCATGGCATCATCCATAGCGCGGGAGTGATCCGCGACAACTTCATTTTCAAAAAAACTAATGAAGAATTACAGGAAGTTCTGGCTCCCAAGGTTGCTGGACTGGTAAACCTGGATCAGGCGAGTAAGGACTTGCCACTCGACTTCTTCATTTTCTTCTCTTCCGGAGCAGGAGTTATGGGTAATATTGGTCAGGCCGACTACGCTGCTGCTAACGCTTTTATGGACAACTATGCTAAGTATCGTAATACTATGGTGCGAGCAGAACAACGGCGAGGCAGGACGCTCTCCATCAACTGGCCGCTGTGGAAAGACGGTGGTATGCGCGTTGATGGAGGAACTGAAGATATGTTGATGCAAAGCATGGGCATGGTCGCTATGCAGACTTCAACTGGTATCAGAGCTTTATACCAAGGATTAGCCTCCGGCAAGGATCAAGTCATGGTGATGGAAGGGGATACCAAAAGGTTCCGTGCAGCGCTTCTAAGGCAGCAATTCGGCAGCAAAGGCGCAAAAAATCCTTCTCTTGTCGAGGAGAGCAACGTAGTTCCAGGCATTGGACAAGATATTCTTCGGGAAAAAGCAGAAAATTACTTTAAAAAACTGCTTTCCTCTGTCATTAAGCTGCCGGCGCACCGCATCGAAGCAGATGCTCCTCTGGAGAATTACGGAATTGATTCGGTTATGGTGATGCAATTAACTAATCAATTAGAAAAGACATTTGGATCGTTATCGAAAACGTTATTCTTTGAATACCAAACAATCAAAGAGTTAACCGAATATTTCCTTCAATCCTATCGGGATCAACTGATAGATAGTCTAGGGATTGAAGAGAAAACAGCAAGCAGCGGGATTGTCAAAGACTCCATGACTGTGAGCGGAATTGAAAAAACGCTTCTTAGTAGCCGTAGACGCTCGCGATTTGCATCGCTGCGTATTGCGTCTCAAACAGAAAAGGAAAAAGAGGCCTTAGACATTGCCATCATTGGCGTTTCCGGACGCTATCCGCAAGCGGGAAATATCGGAGAATTTTGGAATAACCTACGAGATGGTAAGGATTGTATCACCGAAATTCCCAAAGAGCGTTGGGATTACAGCTTGTATTTTGATGAAGACAAGAATAAAGCCGGAAAAACCTACAGTAAGTGGGGCGGTTTTATAGACGATGTGGATAAATTTGATCCGCTATTCTTTAATATCTCACCGCGGGATGCGGAAATTATGGACCCTCAGGAGCGCTTGTTTTTGGAATGCGTCTATGAAACATTAGAGGATGCGGGCTATACCCGGGAAGTTCTCGGTTCCTATCAGGACTTTGGTTTGACAGGCAATATAGGAGTTTACGTAGGAGCGATGTACGAAGAGTACCAGCTTTACGGAGCCCAGGAACAAATTCAAGGCAGACCAGTTACTGTTGCCGGGAATCCATCGTCAATAGCCAATCGAGTGTCGTATTTTTGTAATTTTCATGGACCCAGTATGGCTGTGGATACCATGTGTTCATCCTCACTGACCGCAATCCATTTGGCCTGCCAAAGTTTGCAGCGGGGCGGATGCAAGATGGCAATTGCTGGCGGTGTTAACGTATCCATTCATCCCAATAAATATCTATTACTTGCGCAAGGTAAGTTTGTATCAAGCAAGGGACTATGTGAAAGCTTTGGACAAGGCGGTGACGGCTATGTGCCGGGAGAAGGCGTAGGAGCGGTATTACTGAAACCTCTATCCGTTGCAATTGCTGATGGTGATCACATTTATGGGATCATTAAAGGAACAGCAGTCAATCATGGGGGAAAGACCAACGGTTACACTGTCCCTAATCCCAATGCCCAAGCTAGTGTCATTGGACAAGCTATTAAAGAAACAGGGATTAATCCAAGGACAATCAGCTATATAGAAGCCCACGGCACTGGTACTTCCCTTGGGGATCCCATTGAAATTGCGGGTTTAACAAAAACCTTAGAGGAATACACGCAAGATAAACAATTTTGCGCTATTGGCTCGGCCAAGTCAAACATTGGTCATTGTGAAAGCGCGGCAGGTATTGCTGGGGTGACGAAAGTACTGTTGCAGCTCAAGCATCGGCAATTAGCGCCGTCACTGCATTCCGAAGTGCTGAATCCTAACATCGACTTTGAAAATACTCCCTTTATAGTTCAGCAGGAACTTACAGAATGGAAACGTCCTGTGGTTGAGATTAATGGTGAGAGTAAAGAATATCCGCGGATAGCCGGTATATCATCCTTTGGTGCGGGCGGATCGAACGCTCATGTAGTGATAGCAGAATATATTCCTGATAACCAGAAACAGCCTCAAATCACGACGTCCCAATCCCCGGCAATTATCGTACTGTCGGCTAAGAATGAAGATCGTCTCAAAGTGCAGGCACAACAATTGTTGGCTGTTATCCGGGAGCAGCAATTCACAGATGCCAGTCTGAGCGATATGGCCTACACTTTCCAAGTAGGACGGGAAGCCATGGAAGAACGCTTGGGGTTAATTGTGGGATCTATTAAAGAGCTTATAGAGAAACTGGAGGGTTTTGTTGAAGGTAGGGATGATATAGAGGATCTGTACCGCGGACAAGTTAAACGTAATAAAGAAGCTTTGGCTATATTTACTGCTGATGAGGAAATGCAGGAAGCCATTAACAAGTGGATTCAACGCAGAAAATATGCAAAATTCCTCGATCTATGGGTCAAGGGTTTAAATTTTGATTGGAGCAAGCTTTATGGCGATACTAAACCTCAACGTATTAGCCTACCCACCTATCCGTTTGCCAAGGAACGCTATTGGGTGCCTGAGATTAATATCAAATCTGTAGAAGGTATCACAAGGGGACCAGCAGTGGCAGCGTCGATTCATCCTTTGCTGCATCAAAATACCTCTACACTGTCGGAACAGCGTTTTAGTTCCACGTTTACAGGGCAGGAATCTTTTCTGACGGATTATGTAGTGAAAGGTGAGCGGATTTTACCGGGCGTCGCTTTTCTGGAAATGGCTCGTGCGGCAGTAGAGCAGGCAGCAGAAGATTTAAAAGATGGTAAAAATGCAATTCAATTGACAAATGTCGTTTGGGCTCAGCCTGTTATTGTAGGGGATCAGCCAGTTCAAGTACATATCGGACTTTTTCCTGAAGAGAATGGAGAAATCGCCTTTGAAATTTATAGCAACTCTGAGACGATTGGCAGAGAACCAGTAATACACAGCCAAGGTAGTGCAATACTGTGCGCAATTGGCGAAGTTCCAGCCTTTGATCTTAAAGCCTTGCAGGCTGAGTGCAGCCAAATAATCATTTCGTCCCTCCAATGCTCTGATGCCTTTAGGATGATAAGTATCGATCGCAGTCCGGGGCTACATGGGATTGAGGCAGTGTATGTGGGGGCAGGAAAGGTATTGGCGAAGGTGTCCGTGCCTTGTGTTGCATCCAATATGGGAGATCAATTTGTCCTGGATCCTAGTTTAATGGATTATATTCTACAGGCGTCGGTAGATCTAATGATGAGTGATGGTAATACAACGTCTACTTACAACAGAGCATCCTTTAAACCAATGTTACCATTTTCCTTACAAGGTGTTGAAATATTAGGTAAATTATCCTCTGATATTTGGGTTATTATTCGCTGTAGTAACAAAAGCGTAAGCGAAGATCAGATTAGGACAATTGATATAGATTTGTGTGATGAGCAAGGGAATGTGTGTATACGTATGAAGGGATTCTCATCACAAGTACTTGAAGGTGAAATGGATTCGTTAGGAGCCACAGCAACTTTTGGAACTGTAATGTTCCATGGTTGTTGGCAAGAACAAGCTGTCACCCCAATAGTTACACCGCCTATTTATGAGCAGCACTTGGTAATCCTTTGTGAACCTGGTGATGCTAATCGGGAAAGCATCGAAACTCAAATAGGAGGAGTGCGCTGCCTTATCTTAGAATCTGAACAGCAGGATATAGCAGAACGGTTCCAGGCTTATGCAGGTCAGGTTTTTGAGAAAATTCAGAGCATCCTCAAAGATGGATGTAAGGGTAAGGTGTTGATCCAGATTGTAATTCCTACTCAGAATGAACAGCAACTTTTCTCTGGACTATCTGGATTGTTGAAAACTGCTCAATTAGAAAATCCGAAACTCATAGGACAGTTAATTGAAGTGGATCCAGGAGAAGAACCCGATGGAATCATAAGAAAAATCAAGGAGAATGCTCAAAGCCCTAGAGATAATCGAATTCGCTATCAAGATGGTAAACGTTGGATTTGTGGCTGGAGTGAGGTGGAACCTTTACAGGAAGAAGTAAGCCTCCCTTGGAAAGACCAGGGTATCTATCTTATTACGGGAGGAGCCGGTGGTCTGGGATTCATTTTTGCTAAGGAAATTGCACATAAAGTCAAAGATGCAATATTGATTATTACGGGTCGATCATTGCTGAATGAGGACAAGATAGCGCAATTAAAAGAGTTTGAGGCATTGGGCACTAGGATTGAATATAGACAGGTGGATGTGACCCAAGAGCAGGAAGTTGCGGTCTTGCTTCAAGATATTCAAGAGGAATTCGGAAGTATCAATGGCATTATCCATAGTGCGGGTGTAATTAGTGATAACTTCATCCTTAAGAAAACCAATGATGAACTACAGAAAGTTCTAGCTCCTAAGGTCAAAGGACTAGTGAACATAGACCAGGCAAGTAAGGATTTATCTCTTGACTTTTTGGTCTGCTTTTCTTCTGTAGCGGGAGCCATGGGTAATCCAGGACAGGCCGATTACGCACTTGCTAACGCTTTTATGGATGCTTATGCTACGTATCGTAATACTCTGGTGGATTCAAAACAGCGGCATGGTAGGACATTATCGATTAATTGGCCATTGTGGAAAGATGGCGGAATGCATATCAATGAAGAAACCAAAGAAGTGCTGATGAAAAACATGGGTATTATCGCTATGAATACTTCAAGCGGCATCCGTGCTCTGTATCAAGCTTTAGCCTCTGGAAACGATCAGGTGATGGTGGTGGAAGGTGACTTGCATCGAATAAAGCAATTGATTTCGATGCCAAATTCTGCTCCTTTAAAACGGGGAGAATCTTCAGCAACTGGAGTTGATACCAGTAGTTTCATCGAACCTTTACAGGAAAAAACCTTACATCAGCTTAAGGTATTGTTCAGAGGCATTACTAAGCTGAATATTTCTAGGATTGATGCTGACGAGCCATTAGAAAGCTATGGGATTGATTCAATTATGATTACCAATCTCAATCAAAAGCTCGCTGTTGTTTTTGGAGAATTGTCTAAAACTCTATTTTATGAATACCAGACTCTAGGATCTTTAGCAGAATATTTCATAATAGAGCACCCACAAGAGTGTATGAAGTGGACTGGACTGGTAAATCAGGTACAATCCCTTATGGAAGTTCCTTCAGTATCGTTGCATCTCAATAGTAAATTTCCTGTTTTAAATTCATGGAAAGCAGAGAAGAAGCAAGCAAGAACTTTGCCTACTAAGACTTTAAGCAAGGAAGATAGGGAACCGGTTGCCATCATTGGTATAAGCGGACGATATCCGCAGGCGAAAAACTTAAAAGAATATTGGGGTAATTTAGAAGCAGGCAAGGATTGTATTACTGAAATTCCTCAAGAGCGCTGGTCTTTGGAAGGATTCTTCCATCCAGATCCCCAAGAAGCGGTAAATCAAGGGAAGAGCTATAGTAAGTGGGGGGGATTTGTAGAAGGATTCGCTGATTTTGATCCTCTCTTTTTCAATATTTCGCCACGGGAAGCACTCAGTATAGATCCTCAGGAACGTTTGTTTATAGAATCTTGTTGGGAAGTATTTGAAGATGCGGGATATACAAAAGAGCAACTTACAGCGAAGTGTAATAATCGGGTCGGTGTTTTTGCCGGAATTACTAAAACAGGATTTGAGTTGTATGGTACTGATGTGTGGAAACAGGGAGAACGAATTTTCCCTCGCACTTCTTTCAGTTCGGTTGCAAATCGAATATCCTACCTATTCAATTTAAAAGGTCCCAGCATGCCAATTGATACGATGTGTTCTTCCTCATTAACTGCGATTCATGAAGCCTGTGAACATATGTATCGTGGAGAATGTGAAATGGCGATTGCAGGAGGGGTGAATCTGTATCTTCATCCTTCGAGCTATACCGGGTTATGTGGGCAGCAAATGCTATCTGTAGATGGACAGTGTAAGAGTTTCGGAGAAGGAAGTAATGGATTTGTAGCTGGTGAAGGCGTTGGAGCCGTGCTGCTCAAACCACTATCTAATGCCATTGCCGATGGGGACAATATTTATGCTGTTATCCGATCTACTAGTATTAACCACGGCGGCAAAACTAACGGATATACGGTACCAAACCCAAATGCTCAAGGCGAACTCATTCGGGCAGCGCTGGATAAAGTAGGGATAAATGCCCGGACAGTCAGTTATATAGAAGCCCATGGAACGGGGACCAAATTGGGCGATCCAATCGAAATTACAGGACTCACTCAAGCGTTTCGCAAAGATACCCCAGATACAGGGTTTTGTGCCATTGGTTCTGTAAAAACAAATATAGGACATTTAGAAGCATCAGCAGGGATTGCAGGGGTTACAAAGATTATATTGCAAATGAAAAATCAAAAACTTGTTTCAAGTCTGCATGCCAAAAAATTGAATCCCAATATTAATTTTGCCAAAACACCATTTGTAGTACAGCAAGATCTTGCGGAGTGGAAACGACCGGTTATTGAAATTGATGGAGTCATCAAAGAATATCCGCGAATCGCTGGTATTTCATCTTTTGGGGCAGGAGGTGCAAATGCCCATATAGTGATTGAAGAATACATTCCAAAAGGTTTTGAACATCCTCCGGTAAACGTTACCTCGCAGAACCCGGCCATTATCGTCCTATCGGCTAAGAATGAAGAGCGACTCTACGATCAGGCACAGCACTTGTTGGTTATGATCGAAGAGCAGCAATTCACAGATAGTAAGTTGGCCGATATGGCCTTTACGCTCCAAGTAGGGCGTGAAGCGATGGAAGAACGCTTAGGTTTAATTGTTGGATCCATTCAAGATCTTGTAGAAAAATTGAAATCTTTTGTGACAGGTAAGGATAATATTGAAGATCTATATAGAGGTCAGGTTAAGCGAAATAAAGAAAGCATGGCTATTTTTGCAGCGGATGAAGATATGGCAAAAATAGTTGAGGCATGGGTAAGCAAAAGAAAATATGAAAAAATCCTCGATCTTTGGGTCAAAGGTTTGATTTTTGATTGGAACAAGCTACATAGAAATGTAAAACATCGGCGTATCAGTTTACCTACTTATCCTTTTGCCAAGCAACGCTATTGGATAACCGGGAGCACAACAAAGTCAAGCAGCACGATGAAACCAACTATTGCAGTCTCAAATCAGCCATTGCAACAACCAAATGCGGCGTCTGATCTCCCTAAACAGCCAGTTGCACAAATTTCACTTAGCAAACCAGCAAGTCAAATCCGACAAGCAATTACATTGTTGGCGGCCACCAATTCTTTATCATATCGCAGTAGTAACGGTGAATCTAAAAAGCCAAGGGAGATTTTATTACGACATTTGCCAGATCCTCAAATTCCACTACGTAAACCAACAAGTCAATGTAGACAATCAATGACATTATCCTCAGCCAGCAGTTCTTTATCACAACCTGGAAATAATGACGAATTTATAGGTCATGTAGCTATTATGACAGAAACATTGCAAGACGAATTAACAACAAGTTTGGCAGAAACTTTATACTTGCAGCGGAGTGATGTTGATGTGGATCAAAATTTCGTTGAAATGGGTTTGGACTCAATCATAGGGGTAGAATGGATTAAAGCTGTCAATAAACAGTACGGTACATTTATTTCGGCTACTGAGGTCTATGATTATCCAAATATTCGTCAGTTTACTGAATTTTTGGCAAGTGAATTAAATAAGGAAGGCAACAAAATTCCAAGCAGTACAACGCTTGCAGCTGCTGAACAGTCTTCACCAAAGATTACCCTGCAAAGTAGTGAATTACTATCCACAGGAACAGCAATAACTTCACATGCTTCGGCGCCTAAGCTGATCGAACTACAAGGGCGGGTTAGTTCTTTGCAGCCCTACATCGCAGTCGAAACATTACGAGAAGAGTTGATAACAAGCTTGGCAGAATCTTTGTACATGGAGCGGAGTGATGTCGATGTGGACCAAAATTTTGTTGAAATGGGTTTGGACTCAATCATAGGGGTAGAATGGATTAAAGCTGTCAATAAACAGTACGGCACTTCCATTTCTGCCACCAAGACCTATGATTATCCAAATGTCCATGAGTTTGCTGAATTTTTGGCAAGTGAATTAAATAGGGAAGGCAACAACATTCCAGACAGTACAACTATTGTAGCTAACGAAAATTCTTTACCAAAGATTACCTTGCAAACCACTGAATTGCTATCCACAGGGACAGCAATAACCTCATATGTTTCGGCACCTGAGTGGATCGAACGCCAAGGAACGGTCATTCCATTACAGTCTTATATTGCAGTGGAAACATTAAAAGAAGAGTTGATAACAAGCTTGGCAGAATCTTTGTACATGGAGCGGAGTGATGTCGATGCGGACCAAAATTTTGTTGAAATGGGATTGGACTCAATCATAGGGGTAGAATGGATTAAAGCTGTCAATAAAAAGTACGGCACTTCCGTTTCGGTCACCAAGGCATATGATTATCCAAATATCCGTGATTTCTCGCAATTTTTGGTAAGCGAGCTTAATGTACAAAATAGAGAATTGTATCAACCCTTATTAACATCAACTCCATCTCTTTCCTTTACTGAAATATTGCAGCAAGTACATCAGGGTACTTTAGATATTGATCAGGCTGATCAATTATTAAATCAATTACGTTCAAAAGATAAATAAAAACTGCCCTCGTTTGAGGGCAGTAAATCCAACGTTTTGAATTTTTCGAAAGTACGCAAAATGATAGGGAGAGAAACAATGACACAATCTGTGGTTAGTTTACATGAAATCGAACCGGGAATTGTTCAAGTAACAATGCAAGACAGGGTTTATAAAAATACATTTTCCAAAGAATTGATGAGTGGTCTAATGGAAGCATTTACTTCAATTCAAGATAATTCAAGCTATAAGGTAGTTATCCTAACCGGCTATGACACCTATTTTTCCTCTGGTGGAACCCAGGATTTGTTATTAGGCATCTATGATGGAACACTTAAATTTACCGATGGGAACATTTATAGCCTTGCATTGGATTGTAAAATTCCTGTGATTGCAGCGATGCAGGGTCATGGAATTGGAGGCGGTTTTGCTTTAGGATTATTTGCTGATTTTGTGATATTGGGTCGAGAAAGTGTTTATACTTCTAATTTTATGAAATATGGATTTACACCTGGCATGGGTGCAACCTGCATTTTTCCTGAAAAGTTAGGGTTAAGTCTGGCAGAAGAATTATTGTTGAATGGAGGTACTTATCGTGGAGCGGATCTTGAAAAACGTGGGATTCCATTTCCTGTTCTGCCTCGGGCAGAAGTATTGAACTATGCATATGAATTGGCTCGGCAACTAGCTGAAAAACCAAGGCTGTCATTAATTACGTTAAAAGATTATTTAGTTGCCTCCTTACGGGAAAAACTTCCTAAAGTGATTGAGCATGAGATTGAAATGCATGACAAGACATTTCATCAACCAGAGGTTAAAGATCGAATTATTTCCTTATTTGGGAAGTAACACTTTAATTTACAACCACAAAATGATAGGCAATGCTCCTTGTAATTAATTTTATAGGAATTTCAAAAAGGAGGAATATGGATGAATTCGAGAGATGTTTTACGTGCACTTCAAGCGGGGGAGATTAGTTATAAAGATGCAGAAATAGAATTGCTGAAAAAGGGAAAAAATGTATCAGAGAAACCCGAGATTGTTCATTCCTTAGAGTTTTCTAAAGAGCAGTTAGCTCCGTTATCATACCAAGTTAAGGAAGGATCAGTTCAAGAAAAAAAGGAACCTAAGAGAGAAGAATATCGTCCTGCATCATCAGAGTATAAGGAAGCCATCGCCATAGTCGGGATATCCGGAAGATATCCTGATGCAAGTGATTTGGATCAATATTGGGATAACTTAATTCATGCTAAAAATTCGATCAAGGAAATCCCAAAGGATCGTTGGGATGTAAATCAATATTATGATCCGCGGCCTTCCCAGATAGGGAAAATATATTGTAAATCGTTAGGGTTATTAGACGGCGTCGACTATTTTGATTCATTGTTTTTTAATATCTCTCCAACAGAAGCCGAAACTATGGATCCGCAACATCGTATTTTTTTACAAGAAGGATATAAGGCATTTGAAGATGCCGGCTATAGCCAGCAATTATTGAGTAACAAAAGATGTGGTGTGTATCTCGGGATTATGAGTAATGAATATGGTATGATGTTGTATAAAAATCAAACTGGACTAACGAATATAACTGGTAACAGTTACGCTATTGCAGCGGCGCGTATCCCCTATTTCCTGAATCTGAAAGGACCGGCAATACCGATTGATACGGCATGTTCCTCATCGCTAGTAGCAATACATTTGGCTCGCCAAGCGTTATTAAACAAGGAAATTGATATGGCATTGGTTGGTGGTGTCAGTCTATATCTGGCGCCAGAGTCGTATATCAGTATGTGTTCGGCAGGGATGTTATCACCTGATGGTCAATGCAAAACCTTTGATAATAGTGCCAATGGCTTTGTTCCAGGAGAAGGCGTCGGTGCATTGGTATTAAAAAGAGTAAGAGATGCTGAAGCTGATAATGACCATATATATGGCGTTATCATTGATTCAGGAATCAACCAGGATGGTAAAACAAATGGGATTACCGCTCCCAGTGTGAATAGTCAAATTGAATTAGAACGAAGTATATACAATAATATACATCCTGAAAGCATTAGTTATGTTGAAATGCATGGGACGGGAACAAAGCTGGGGGATCCTATTGAATTAGAAGCATTATCAAAAGTTTTTAAAGAAAGAACAAATCAAAAGAAATATTGTGCAATAGGCTCGGTAAAAAGTAATATTGGACATACTTCTGGGGCAGCTGGGGTAGCGAGTATTCAAAAAGTATTGTTATGTTTGAAACATAAAAAGCTTGTACCTACTTTAAATTTTAAAACTCCTAATGAACATTTTAATTTCGAAGAATCTCCGTTTTATGTCAACACTAGATTACAACCTTGGAAAGTAGCTTCAGGAATTCCTCGAAGGGCGAGTGTAAGTGCCTTTGGTTTTAGCGGAACGAATGCTCATGTTGTTATTGAGGAATATATTCCAAAGGTGTCTAACGATAGAACATCTATTGCTGTTATTCCAAAAAACTCCACAATATTCGTATTATCGGCAAAAAGCGAGCAACAATTAAGAGCTTACGTGGAATCCATGAAAAGCTTTATTGAAGCCCATGAAGAGCTTTCCGTGGAGAATATGGCCTACACGTTACAGGTAGGTCGGGAGGCAATGAATTACCGCCTGGCTTTCTTAGCAGATTCGCGCAAAGCATTATTAAAAAAATTAGAGGGGTTTATTGATAACAATACATCGGTGGGAGTTTTGACTGGTCAGGTAAAAAAGAGCAGAGAGGGGATAGTGATCTTCGAATCAGATGAAGATGCGAACACTTTACTGCAAACTTGGGTCAGAAAGGGAAAACTCATCAAAGTTGCCGAATTATGGGTAAAGGGTTTAAATATTGATTGGAACAAACTATATGGTGATCCTAAACCTCGTCGAATTAGTTTACCTACCTATCCATTTGCCAAGGAACGTTACTGGATACCTGAAGGCATTACCCAATTTAGCAATACAATAAACCAAGATACTGTAGTAGCAATCCATCCTTTGCTGCATAAAAATACCTCAGATCTTTCTGAACAGCGGTTCAGTTCAATATTCACAGGTAAGGAATTTTTCCTGGCTGACCATATCATGAAGGGGCAAAAAGTCTTGCCTGGGGTGGTCTATCTTGAGATGGTGCGGGCAGCAGTAGAACAAGCCACGGGAGCATTTGGAGATGGTTCTGGGATGAGGATCAAAAATGTGGTTTGGGCTCAACCTATTGTGGTTGAGCAGCCAGTGCAGGTAAACATTGGTCTCTTCTCTGAGCATCATGGAGAAATTAATTATGAAATCTATAGCGGAGCGGAAGAAATTGATGTAGAACCCGTAGTGTACAGTCAAGGCACCGTAATCCTAGGCAGGACCACCGAGGCTCCCATTGTAGATATTGTAGCCTTGCAGGGTGAGTGTAGTAAGAATACTCTTACTGCCAGCCAATGCTATGAGGTCTATAAGGGGGTAGGGATCGATTACGGTCCAACTTACCAGGGGATTGAGAAGGTGTATGTAGGATCCGGTCAAGTATTGACGGAATTGTCTTTACCTTCTTTCGGTTTTGATTCCTTAGATCAATTCGTCCTGCATCCTAGTATAATGGTTTCAGCATTGCAGGCTACAGTAGGTTTAGTGGAGGACTTTGGTGATCTTGAGCTAAGTCTGCCTATTTCTCTGCAAGAACTTGAAATTTTTAATAAATGCTCTTCTGCAAAATGGGCTGTAGTTGGCTACAGTGAAGGTAGTACAGCAGGAGATAAGATGCAGAAAATTGATATTGATTTTTGTGATGCGCAGGGGACGATTTGTGTACGGATGAAGGGGATTGAATTTTATACAATAGTTGAAGAGAACTTAACATTAAATACAAGTAGTAGCAAAGTACAAACTGAAGGGAATCCCGATGCAATCATTAACACTGATATTGAAACTTTAAAAGTAGCTTCAATAGAACATGTAAAAGATTTAATGGCAGGAATTACAAAAATTCCGATTCATAGATTGGATACAGAGGTATCTTTTGAAGAATTGGGATTGGATTCTATAATGATTGTTCAGCTTAATCAAAAAATTGAGCAATGGGTAGGAAAATTAGATGCTACCTTATTTTTTAAATATAATAATATTCAGGCTTTAGGGGCTTATTTTGTAGAAGAATATCCAGATGCAATCTCTGTATTGGCTAATAAGACTAACTTATCTACATCAACGCAGAAACGAAAATTCTTAAAAAAGATTCCAACTCCGGTTTCAATGCGTTCCACGACACGTTCCTCAAGGTCTATGGCTTCATCTGTTTCGAATCTTCACGCATATAATACCGATATCGCAATTATTGGAGTTGCCGGACGTTATCCACAAGCCGCAACCCTGGATCAATTTTGGCGTAATTTGTATATAGGTAAGGATTGTATCGAAGAAATTCCTGCCAATCGTTGGTCATTAGATGGATTCTTCGAACCTGATCGCACTAAAGCTGCCGCTCAAGGTCTCAGCTATAGCAAATGGGGTGGTTTTTTAGAAAATATTGATTGTTTTGATCCTTTATTTTTTAATATTTCGCCAAGAGATACTATGTATATGGATCCGCAAGAACGATTATTTTTAGAAGTGGCTTGGGAATGTATCGAAAACTCTGGATATACCCGGAAAACTTTGAAACAAGATGGGTATGGTAATCAAATTGGTGTATTTGTTGGTGCATCATTTAATAATTATCAGTTACTGATGATGGAAGCCGCACAGAGAGCTAAGCAAGATATGTTTCCAGTAAACAGTCAGATATTTTCTATTGCAAATCGAGTATCTTATGTAATGAACTTTACTGGTCCCAGTTTGACTGTGGATACTGCTTGCGCATCATCACTTTATGCAGTTCATTTAGCTTGTGAAAGTATACGTAGCGGACAGTCACGTATGGCAATTGCTGGAGGAGTTAATTTATCTCTTCACCCAAGTAAATATATTACAATTTCTCAAGGACAATTTAACGCTTCGGATGGGCGCTGTCGGGCATTTTGTGAAGGGGGGACAGGTTATGTTCCTTCAGAAGCAGTAGGCGCAATTTTCTTAAAGCCTTTGCAGGCTGCAATTGACGACAACGATATTATTTACGGTATTATTAAAGGAACTTCTGTTAGTCATGCAGGAAAGACCAATGGTTATTCGATTCCTAGCCCAGTATCACAATCTTTGGCAATTGAAACGGCATTGAAACAAAGTCGAATTAACCCTCGCAGTATTAGTTGTATTGAAGCTCATGGAACAGGGACATCGTTAGGTGATCCAATTGAAATAACAGGATTAACTGATGTGTTTCGAAAATATACGAAAGATACGGGATATTGTTCTATTTCTTCTGTAAAGTCAAATATTGGACATACAGAGGCTGCTGCGGGGATTAGTCAAGTAACAAAAGTTCTTTTGCAGCTCAAACATCAAACGTTAGTAAAAAATGTAATGCATGGAAAAGGCTTAAATCCAAATATTGATTTTGGGCAAACACCTTTTGTGGTACAAGAAAATACGGAGTATTGGGAACGACCAACAATCAATGGAGAGAAAGTACCGAGAAGAGCTGGGATATCATCCTTCGGGGCGGGCGGATCAAACGCCCACGTCATCATTGAAGAATATATTCCTAGGAATCAGGAACGTCCCAAAATAGAAATCACGGCTACGAACCCAGCAATTATCGTATTGTCTGCTAAGAATGAAGGACGTCTTAAAGAGCAGGCGCAGCAATTATTAAGTGCGATTCAAGAGCAACAATTTTCTGGTAGTAGTCTGGCCGATATAGCCTATACACTTCAAGTGGGACGCGAAGCTATGGAAGAACGTCTAGGCTTGATTGTAGGATCCATAAAAGAACTGACAGAAAAGCTGAAAGGTTTTCTGGAAGGACAGGATAGTGACCTTTATCGCGGTCAAGTCAAACGCAATAAAGAGGCTATGGCTACTGTAGTAGCAGATGAAGACATTCAGGAAGCAATTGAAAAGTGGATTCATTATAAAGAAGCTGCAAAATTGATCGGATTTTGGATCAAGGGTATATCTTTTGATTGGAACAAGCTATACGGCAATACAAAACCTCAACGTATTGGTTTACCTACCTATCCTTTTACTAGAGAGCGTTATTGGCCGTCTGCAGAAGAAATTAAATCTAATGATAGGGTATGCGAGACTTTAAGTACCGCCTCGATTCATCCCCTGTTGCATCAAAATACTTCTAATCTCTCAGAACAGCGGTTTAGTTCAACTTTTACAGGTCGGGAATTTTTCTTATCAGATCATGTAGTGAAGGGGCAGAGGGTCTTGCCTGGGATGGCTTATATTGAGATGGCTCGAGCAGCAGTGGAGCAGGCTGCAGGAATTTTGGCAGATGGATACAATGGGATTCAGCTGAAAAATGTAGTTTGGGCTAGACCTGTTGCTGTCGGAAACCAGCCAGTTCAGATACACATCGGACTCTACCCAGAAGGGAACGGTGTGATTGACTATGAAATTTATAGTGAGTCGGGAAGTATTGACATAGAACCTATAGTGCATAGCCAGGGCAGGGCTTTATTAAGTACAGTTGGTAAAGTTCCAGCTTTGAATCTTAAGACCTTACAGGCTCAGTGCAGCCAAAGTAGTTTGAACTCGAATCAGTGCTATGAGGCATTCAAAGCAATCGGGATTAATTATGGACCGGGGCACCAGGGGATTAATATGGTCTATGTAGGTCATGATCAAGTCTTAGCTAAGCTGTCCCTACCAGTATCTGTCTCAGAAACAAAAGACCAGTTTACCTTGCATCCCAGTCTGATGGATGCTGCCTTGCAAGCGTCGATTGGGTTAATGATGAGCACAGGTGATTTAAAGATTGCGGGTAACATAGCATCACTTAAACCTTCATTACCTTTCGCCTTGCAATCGCTTGAGATTATTGAAAAATGTAGCTCCGCCATGTGGGCTCTCGTTCGCTACAGTGATGGCAGCAAAGCTGGAGATAAAGTACAGAAACTCGATATTGATTTGTGTGACGAACAGGGAAATATTTGTGTAAGAATGAAGAAATTCTCTTCAAGGGTTCTGGAAGGGGAAGTCGGCACGGCAGCATCTCTGACAAATAATGAAATGATGATACTTGAACCTTATTGGCAAGAACAAGGTCTATCAGAAGAAGCCAAATCCGCTGAGTATATTCACCATGTGGTGATGCTTTGTGAATTGGATGAAATGTCGAAGGAAAGCATCAAAAACCAGATTAACGGGGTACGTTGTCTTGTCTTGCAATCCAGCCAGAAAGGAATTGAGGAGCGGTTTCGGAGCTATGTCGTACAGGCTTTTGAGGAAATTCAACGGATACTAAAGGATAAACCTAAGGGAAAAGTGTTAATTCAAATTGTAGTATCAGACTTAGAAGGACAACAACTATTCTCTGGACTTTCTGGACTATTGAAAACTGCCCAATTGGAAAATCCGAAACTGATAGGGCAGCTAATTGAAGTAGAAGTCCGGCAAAATGCAGAGGAAATAGTAAAGGTCCTGAAGGAGAACAGCCAAAGCTCTAAAGATCAGCAAATTCGCTACTATGGCGGCAAACGATATGTTATCGGCTGGAGTGATATACAAGTTTCGCAAGAAAAAGCAAACATTCCATGGAAAGACCGTGGAGTCTATTTAATTACTGGTGGCGCGGGTGGTCTGGGACTCATTTTTGCTGAAGAAATAGTGCATCGAGTCAAGGACGCAACACTGGTGCTCACTGGTCGATCTCTGCTAAGTGAGGATAAGCAAGCACAATTGAAGGAATTAGAGACATTAGGTGCTAGGGTTGTATATAAACAAGTTGATGTGACCCAAGAGAAGGCGGTTATTGACTTATTCCAGAACATTCAAGAGGAATTTGGGAGTCTTAATGGCATTATTCATGGAGCAGGGGTAATTCGTGACAAATTTATTCTCAAAAAAAATGGAGATGAGGTGCAAGAAGTACTGGCACCTAAGGTCAATGGAATGGTTAATCTGGATCGAGTCAGCAAAGATCTGCCTCTTGACTTTTTTATCGTCTTTTCATCTGGTGTGGGGGTTATGGGGAATATTGGTCAAGCCGATTACGCTGCTGCTAATGCCTTTATGGACAACTATGCTAAGTATCGTAATAATATGGTGGCGTTAAATCAACGGCAGGGCAAGACCCTCTCCATTAATTGGCCTCTGTGGAAAGAGGGGGGGATGAGCGTCAATGCAGCGATAGAAAACATGATCTGGCAAAGCACAGGGATGATTGCCATGCAGACCTCAACTGGTATCAAAGCTTTGTATCAAGGATTAGCCTTTGGCAAAGACCAGGTGAGGGTGATGGAAGGGAATTCGGCACGAATCAAGCAAAAGCTGTTTTCGATGGCGACTTCTATTACTAAAATAACTGAAAAAGCTTCTGTGTCATCGACTAGTTCAGTAGGTATTGATACGGACAATTTACTGGAAAAGGTGCAGGTTTCTCTGACGCAAATTGTATCTAAATTACTCAAGGTTAAGTCCGAAGACATCGATCTCGAAACTGATTTGAGTGAATATGGATTTGATTCAATCACACTGACCGAATTTGCCAATATAATCAATCAGGAAAACAAAATTGAAGTGGCTCCCACCATGTTCTTCGAACAACCAACTCTCCATAATATCGCTGCCTATTTAATAGAAGAACATCAGTCTGTCTTTGCCACGCGATTTGGGGTACAAAAGAATCTGAAACTAGAGAAAGCTGTTGTGGCATCCGAGGATACAATAGAGATTGATACTAGTAATTTATTCGACAAGGTGGTAGCTTCTTTAATTCAAATTGTATCGAAATTACTCAATGTGAAGGTGGAAGATATTGATGTCGATACTGATCTGAGTGAATATGGATTTGATTCAGTCACGCTGACCGAATTTGCCAATATAATCAATCAGGAAAACAAGATAGAAGTGGCACCTACCATGTTCTTCGAACAGCCAACCCTTTACAGTCTTGCTACCTATTTGATCGAAGAACACCAGTCTGTGTTTGCTGCTCGATTTGGAGTACAAACCAGGACTAGAACTCCTGTACAAGCCGTGGAAGACGAGAAAGAAGAACGCCCACCAAGCAAAAGGCAACGTTCACGGTTTGCAAGAACGATGACGTTATTTCCAGAAAAAATGGAATCACTCACTCCTGAGCCTATTGCAATCGTAGGCATGAGTGGCACATTTCCTATGGCAAGCGATGTAAATGAATTTTGGGAAAATCTCGTTGAAGGCAAGGATTGTATCACAGAGATTCCTAAAGACCGCTGGGATTGGCGAGAGTATTACGGTGATCCGGCGGTGAATAAAACCAACATTAAATGGGGCGGGTTTATTGATGGAGTAGATAGATTTGATTCGCTGTTTTTCGGCATTTCTCCCCGAGAAGCTGAATTCATAGATCCACAACAGCGTCTGCTAATGACCTATATTTGGAAAGCTATTGAAGACGCGGGAATTACACCGAAAGCACTGTCACAAAGTACTACAGGAGTATTTATTACTGCCGGGCTTAGCGAGTATACAGATATAGTAAAGATGTCCTCAAATAATCCTTTATCTATAACAAATGCTATTCCGTCAATTATCCCTAATCGTATTTCCTACGCATTGAATTTACACGGACCGAGTGAATATTGTGAAGCGGCTTGCGCTTCAACATTTGTCGCCTTACATCGTGCAATTCAATCAATTTATCATCATGAATGTGAGCAAGCCATTGTTGGTGCCGTTAATTTACTGCTTTCCCCGAGAGGTTTCATTGGCTTTGAAGCAATGGGTTATCTAAGTCCGAAGGGGCAAGCTAAGTCTTTTCAGGCAAGTGCTAATGGGTATGTACGCAGTGAAGGTGCTGGCGCGATAATTATCAAACCTTTGCATAAAGCTATTGAGAATGGTGATCACATCTATGCGGTGATTAAAGGTACAGGGGTATCACATGGCGGCAAAGGTATGTCCTTGACTGCTCCCAATGCAAATGGGATGAAAGCTGCTATGCTTCAGGCCTATCAGGAAGCAAATATTGATCCGCGGACAGTAGCCTATATTGAAGCGCATGGGATTGCTTCTCCCTTAGGAGATGGTATTGAAATCAATGCGTTAAAAGCAGGATATCAGGAACTCGAAACGGCATACTCACGGAATTCAAAAGAAGCATCTCCCTGCTATATTAGTAGTTTAAAACCTTGTATTGGGCATGGGGAAATCGTTTCTGGTATGGCTGGATTGTTTAAGGTGGTCTTGGCTATACGTAATAAAATCATACCGGGAGTTCCTGGATATAAAATTTTAAATGAAAACATTTCACTAAAAGGGAGTTCATTTAAAATTACTGCAGAGAACCAAAATTGGAATGCATTTACAGATGAAAAAGGAAAGAATCTACCACGACGTGCCAGTATTAATAGCTATGGATTTGGTGGAACGAATACGCATGTGGTTTTAGAAGAATATATTTCTTCGCGAGAAAAAATGAATCAAATGACTGCGGAAATCCAGCCTCATGTTTTAGTATTTTCAGCTAAAAATGCAGATCGATTGTTGGAATCTGTTCAACAAATGCTTGATTTTATAGAGCTTAACAAAGAAATTTCCTTACCTGATTTTGCTTATACACTGCAAGTTGGAAGAGAAGCAATGGAATTTCGTTTAGCAATGATAGTAAATAACCAAGAAGAAATAACGCAAGGTCTAAAAGAATATCTGAGAACGATTAAAGAAGATGGAGAAGTAGATACTTCCATACGCATCTTTACAGGAAATCTGGAAGAAGACCATTCTAAGATTAAAAGCTTGCTTTCAGGCAAAATTGAGGAGACTGTAGTTCAAATGTTATTGGCGGAAAAAGATCTTGGGAAAATTGCGCTATATTGGACGCAAGGCGGCAAGATTCCATGGGAAACACTCTATGAAGGGCAAGAAGCTCGACGAATATCTCTGCCTACTTATCCCTTTGAAAAACGACGGTGTTGGATCGAGTCTGGGCATAAATCCAAATTAATAATAGAACAGCATAGATTGCAGGATAGCATTGTCAGCGCTGCTGCGCCTGCATCTAGGCAAGTAGTCAATATAATATCTGGTTTACTGGGACTGACGCCAGCAGAGATAAATCTTAATAAACCCATAAATGAATATGGGTTTGATTCAATAATTTTGATGCAATTATTACAGCAATTGCAAGCGCAGGTAGATCCGACAATTGATTTGGTCAAACTACAGGAAAGTAGAACAATACAAGATATCGTTAATGTTGTACAACTGCAAAGTGAAAACAGATCAATGTTGTTAAGACAACACACCAATCTTGCCCTGCTATCCACCTGGTCGCAATTTCCTGAACTCATCCGCCTCAATCAAGGCTCTAAAGGACGACCTGTATTTTGGTTTCACGATGCGCAAGGTGGAGTAGTAAACTATAAAGCAATTGCGCAGAAGAGTCAACGACCTTTTTATGGGATTCAAGCCCAGGGCTGGGTTAATAATCAATCCTTCTTACATGGTATCCAACAAATAGCTTCATATTATGCTCACATTGTTCAAACAGTTCAACCAGAGGGACCATATGATTTGGGTGGATATTCTTTAGGTGGATGTTTAGCATATGAAGTAACACGTCAACTTCAAGAGCTAGGACAAGTCGTTGATACGATTACTATAGTGGATACATTTGATAGTTTGGGATTGAAACACATAAATTTATCACAAAAATCTAGGATTTTACAAGGCGTTAACCTGGAGTTGGCAGCTACAATTCAACAAGACTCAGGGAATTTAGCCCAAACGCTTGTTCATAGGGATGAAGTGACCTCAAATATGGAGGATGAGGAGTTCTTACAGCAATTGATCATGCTTGCTACAGGACGTGGGCTGACCAAAACAAAAACACAATTATATACTCTGATTCAGCGATTTGTAAAGATTCAGCAGTCCTATGAATTAGATAGTTATTCTGTTTTGCCGTTACCTGACCCCCAAGCAGTAACCTGCTACTATTTTCGTAACAAGAGCAGATTATTCATGGGAGAATTAGAACCCTATTTAACAATCGCAACTGGTGAAATTTCATCAGACCACGTGAATTATTGGGAAGAATGGAAGCAACTGTTTCCTAAATTTTATTTAATGGATGCAGATTCTTCCAATCATTTTATGATACTATCTGAACCTAAAGCGTATGAAACAATTCTTGCGTTTTGTGAAAAACTATATTCTGGAAAAGTACTTTCGACAACGTTTCTAAAATCTTTTATAAAAAAACACATGGCGATTCAGGAGGTTCAAAGAGAAGAAATGGTAACCAAGAAAACTGTTAAAAAGGAATAGAAATTAAAAGAAGTATTATTAAGATGTACGAAGAAGTGCAACGGGTAGGAAAAGTACAAACTGATTTGTGTAATGCAATGAATCAATGCCTAAAGAGTGTGGTGCTGGAGATTTGGGGGTATGGGCTACCACTATGGTAGTCCTACCCAACTAGGCATTTTTACTAAACTGACTAGGGTTTACCCAAAGTAATAGTTAAAAAGTTAGTTGTAAGAACACTTCAATATGTTCAAACAATCTTTTGAGACAGTATGCTCTAAAATGTTTTTATGGAGGTTCTATATGAAATTGGACAAAAAAAATGGAGTTTTTAATGGATCAGTTGCGATTATTACTGGTGGTGCATCTGGGATTGGTGCAGCTTTTGGTAGGGAACTAGCAAGACGGGGATGTGAAGTCATTCTTGCTGATTGCCAAATAGATTTGGCGAAAGAAGTTGCTGCTGAGATTCGGGAAGCGGGGGGGGAAGCAACCGCAGCGGAACTCAATATTGTCGATTACTGCGCCGTTGAGGCCCTGATCTATGAAACTGTCAAACGTACGGGCAGGTTAGATTATATGTTTAATAATGCCGGAATTACTATGTCAGGTCCTGCTTCTGCTTATGGAATTGAAGACTGGAATAAAATTATTGATGTCAATCTCCGCGGTGTGATCCACGGAGTACAGGCGGCGTACCCGGTTATGCAGGAGCAAGGATTTGGGCATATCGTCAATACTGCCTCATTCGCTGGCTTGTTAGCTATGCCGGGTAAGATCGGTTATACTACCACTAAACATGCCGTTGTTGGACTTTCCAAGGCACTGCGGATGGAAGCTGCACAAGCAGGAATCCGTGTAAGTGCTCTATGCCCTGGTTATGTTCAAACTCCAATTCTTGATCAATGCGGGAAATATGGAAAAGTCCTTCAGGAGCGATCACCGGAGCAAGTCGAGAAGACACGACAAATGATTAAGAAATTTAAACCGATGTCTCCGGATATTTTTGCTGCTAAAGCATTAGATGCAATTGGCAAGAATGAAGCAATCATTGTTATGCAGTGGAAGTACAAATTTCTTTGGTGGTTTGACCGATTATTTCCGACGTTAAATTTACGCCTATTTCAAAGGACGGCCGCCGAGGATTTTAGACAAGCATAGCAGCGATCTATACATACATAGGCTGGAACGTAGTGTTTGCTTATGCCGCTGATGGGACCAGAGGTGGTAAGTTCGTTATTATATTTGGATCATCTAAAGAAATAATAGCTGGAAAATTATCTCCCGCCGAAGCTTTTCTAAGCGCTACGTTGTCTTTTACTTCTATTACAAGCAGGTTATCTGTATTTTTCTACCACTCACCATACTAAAATTGTCATATATGTAAATAGTTGTTATAATAAAAGCATTATTGGGGGGAGGGAAGTTGCAAGTGCTCGGGGAGTAGAAAATAAAAAATTGAAATATAAAGGAATTGAAAGGGGAATTTTTATGAAGGTAGTAACGCTTCTAGGAAGCCCGAAAAAAAATGGCAAAACTGCAGAGGCACTTAGTATGTTTGAAGAAAATATCCTTTCCAAAGGTCATGAAGTGGAAAGGATACACCTTACTGACTATACTATCAAAGGATGTGTTGGGTGTTTAGCTTGTATGCAAAAACAGGATGAACTTGGCTGTGCACTAAAAGATGATGCAGTATCCATATTTGAGCGAATGATATCAGCAGACGCTATTGTTTATGCATCTCCGATATATGCTTTTGACTTTACTTCACAGATAAAATCTCTGATTGACAGGCATCTATGCCTGACGATAGATTATGGCTCTCCCAATCAGACATCATTTATTGACGGCAAACGTGTTGCGCTTCTAGTTACTTGCGGAGGACCAACCGAGGGGAATGCAGACCTTGTGCAGGTAATTTTCGACAGGTCAATGATGGGCGTACTGAAATGCAATTCCGTTGGGAAATATATCATCTCGCTTAGTAGTGAACCTGATTTTAACGATAGAGCCAAAGAAGTTACTGATAAATTGGCAAGAGCGATTATTTAGTATTAGTAACTCAATTTTAACAGAGCAAGAATTAACCCTTTATTAATATGGATAAGAAATGGAACTGTGATAAAACCGAATCCCTAATTTCAGACAATAAAGAAAAAGACTCCTGTTGTAGACAGAAAGCATGGTGGAGAACATAGTGTGCTACCCCCTTAGTAGACAGGAAGTATGATTAAACGTATAACTTGTTTATTAAGGGGGTATTTTTATGCCTAGAGCGTTAACAGGGAGTATGTCCCTTTGAGGAAGGCTAAGTATTAACAAAGAGGGGAAAAAAGTTGGGATGAGTTCTTTTATAAAACCGAGGTACAGGACTATTGAAAAGTAGAGAACTAGGTAAAAAAAACGTATTCGAATACATCGAATATTTATAATAGGCAGAAAAAATATTCTGCCTTGGGGATAAATACCCCAAGGCAGTTTGAGCAAGAACCATTCATTTAACTATTCCAATTGTCTATCAAAAGCGGGGTAGTCCCAAACGATATTTTTTCTTATGTGAGTTTTTCATTACCATCATGTTTGAACAAATTTCCATAAATATTTTCGGTATAGTCAGAATTTAGGTCAGCTTTGTGATATTGAAAAGCAAAGTTATTACCTAAACCAAATGTTACCATCATATTCTGTGCTATTTTTCCCATCAAAATTTTTAGGCCAAGGACTAGTCTTTTCAGTCATTTTTAAATTGGGATTTGGTCTTAGTGAAATATCAATGGCAATCTTCCCTTGTGAAAAGTCATTTAGCGGACTTGCAAATCCCACCGATGAAATTGTTAATAATACCAACAAACCACCTCATAAGCCTTAACTTCGTTTAAATTAGTATATTACTTTCAGGGAAGAGTATTAAATTATAATAGACCTTCTGCGCTACTAAAAAATTTCAATTCTTGCCATAAGCAAGTTACTAGCGTTTTTTCGCCACTTATCAAGGGGAGTTTGCTATATTTGGATATATTTGTTAAGATGAAGGCGAGTCACTGGGGGGGGGAGTAAAGTTGCAATTATTAGTATTAAACAGCAATCGAGAATGCGAGAACCGTGTAACCCTGCATTATACGAGTTGTTCAATAGCCGGAATTATTTACCATCATTACGTTGGTATTCTAGATGTTATTAATTGGATAAGGAAACCTTCGGGCAGCCTTGTTGAATTGGCTGGAAGAAGCGGTGAGGATGAAGGGGGGGAACACGATGAATATTCGACTGTCTTGCTCTCGCTCCATTGACCAGCTGTTGACAGAACACCTGACTGCTCGGGGGTTAGTGGTAGGAGAAAAAGGTGAGGTGGCGCTGGTAGAACGGGGGCAGGAGGAGCCAGACCAGGGAGTGGTGATCATCTTTTCGCCGAAAGACTTGGAACATTTGACGGATCTATTTGATACATTGGCTGGTCGACGGGAGGGTCTACGTCAGGTGATTGGTGGCTGGCGCGAGAACAAGGACACTTATGAACTTATTCCTCATGACCGAATTTTGTATTTTGAGGCTATGGGGAATTTGGTGTATATTGTAACGCCTGATCAGCGATTAATTGTCAAATTCAAGCTCTATGAGCTGGAACATTCGTTGCGCTCGAAAGGGTTCATCCGCATCAGCAAGTCTCTTTTGGTCAATATTGTAAACGTTCGGGAAATTATTCCTTGGTTTGGTGGTCGGTATATTATCCGGCTGGTAAGTAACAAGGAGATGGAAGTATCGCGAACATATGCAAAGGACTTTCGGATGTTTCTAGAACTATAATTAACATGGGAGTGTGAAGTATGGATAGAACAGAAAATATCAAGGCATATGGTTGGACAGCAGTCGCGTCAGGGGTTATTGGATTGCTAGTGGGAGTGACTGCGCTCTTTGTGCGGCTTTATGAGCCAGTGATGTTGCATATTCTACTGGCATCAACTTTGGCTGGAGCAATTATTGGAACTTTTAGCCGAAGTATTTGTCTACTGCTGATCAATTATAACTATCGACACCCGATATTACTATGGATTCTAGTACTTGTGTTAGTCGGGGTGGGCACAATAGTCACGACTGAGTACATTGGCAGGTTGCCTTGGGGACAGGTGGTGATTTTGGTGGCGGTGGCCGAAATATTTGGGATGATGGTGGCTTATGTGAATTATCGACAATTCATCTATGTCAATGAAAGGTTACGCCAAAAACAGGAACAGCTCCGTGATGGTTCTCTGCTAGAGTAGAAGAAAAGCAAGGAAAGAGTTATTTTCTTTACAACCTTATTTAGGTACTGTGAAATTCTTTACATATTCTTTCATTTTCGATAGATTCTAAATAAAAATGGATAACCAAAGTAAGGAACAAAAATGGAGGTATCAATTAATATAAGATGCACAAACCTAATGTTTATATTGATGAGGTAATCTTAACTAGATTGGAGAATACATTTAAGGCAACTATATGTTGTTGTTGTTTTTCAAGTACAGTAGAATATGAAGGAATAATTCAGTACTTACATAATCAGGAACGTAATTATTATGATACATTAAAATTTGAAAAGCGAATCAGAAGTTACCTCATTGGGCGCTTTGTTGCCAAACAGGCGGTAGCTAGTCTAATTAATGAAGAAAACTTAACAAATATTATAATTAAATCCGGTATATTTGGCCAACCTATTACAATATCTAATAAACAGAATATTCAAGTTAGTATTACCCATTGTGATGATTTTGGGGTAGCAATTGCTTTTCCGGAGGCTCATCCTATGGGAATTGATCTCGAAAAAATAAATTTAAAAAACAGAGATGTTTTAGAAAGACAAATAACAGAGGATGAAAAAGATCTGATTAACGTTCTGCCGCTTTCTTATGAAACAGGTCTCACACTTTTATGGACAGCCAAGGAAGCCTTATCCAAAGTTCTTAAAACGGGTTTAATGACTCCGTTTGAGGTTTTGGAGATTTCCAAAATTGAACTTCAAGACAATGATATTATGTGTTATTATAAAAATTTTCCTCAATACAGAGTTATTGCATTTACGATTGGAGGCTATATGAGTGCAATCGCTTATCCTTCAAGAACCCATATGAATTTGGATATTTGTTCTCTCAAAGAAAAATTTACATTTGTTAATCTTAACGAGTAATCATGTTTAGAAAATTGCACGATTATATAAAAGGAATGAGCCCTGTTATTATAGAACTAATTTCAAAAAAAATTGCCTAATTAATATTGTTTTTCATGAATAACATAGATTATATTGGGAATTGTAAAAAGGTAGTTCTCATAAACCATAAGAGTGTGGATTTTTCTACCCCCAATATTCAGTAAAGATAAAACTTAGTAATTATTGTATCTAATAATGAATTTCTTTTCTCGGACTTCTTCCGGAAGTTGCTTTGCTAAGATCAATTCTTAGAATTGGTGACAAACTTTAAGCCGCTATTATTTGCAAGATTGGAGATGTAAGCAGTTAGTCACTTATGGAGTGAATCTCAGAGTGTAAAGCTCGGGAAATTGTCAGGCGGTAAATATTATACATTGGTTGCCTTCAACATCCAAGATGAAGGTCGTCTGATTAAAGATATTGAGAATATTGATGAAGATACATATATTAGGGAATTTATCATTGAACGCGCTTCACGCACGACAGTACATGACAATATGGATACAAGCAACCCAGAATGGAAACCTATCAAAAATTATTTTAACTAAAAAAGAGGCCGTTGGCCTCTTTTTTTTTAGACCACTTTGTGTCCTTTGCGTCTTTGTGGTTCCTTTCGATTCGTTTAATATATTTTAGTTTTTTTATTTTGCTGATTGCAAGGAATAGTGTAAAAAACATCAATTATTTCGCCAGTTTAATCGGCGTAAGTCTTGCTTCTTCTGCTGTTTGGGTACCGATATATCCTTGCCGCGCCATTGCAGATAGCACAATGGCTTGTCTTTGTTTTGCTGCATTAAAATCCACGTATGGAGAATTAAGGGAAGGAGCGGTGGGGAGACCTGCTAATAAAGAACATTCTGCTAACGTAAGATTAACAGGCGCTTTGTCAAAGTAAATTTTTGCTGCATCCCCTATGCCATAGGCACCAGATCCAAAGTAAATGGTATTCAAATACATTTCTAAGATTTCTTCCTTTGAATACCGCAGTTCCATATTCATGGCGAGAATAAATTCTTCGGCCTTGCGGCCATAGGTTTTTTCTTGGGTAAGAAATAAGTTCTTAATCAGTTGCTGTGTGATCGTACTGCCGCCTTCAGAGAAGCCTCCTGCTTGCATATTGACTAACATGGCTCTTAGGATACCTTCAATATCAAAGCCGTAATGGCGGTAAAACCGGTTGTCTTCTACTGCAATAATACTTTGCTGCATGGCTAGAGGAATATATTGTATGGTAATATAATTTGTCTTATTGAGTTTTTCATTGACAGCACTTTTTAGGGCAATCATGCGATAGGTGCGTTCCCATGAACTTGCTAAATGAGTAGTTATTCTTTGGGAAGAGGGGAGCGCAGGGAGAAGTCCAGTTATGTAATCGGTGCCGCCAGCCCATCCAAAGGATAGAGCAAATAATAGTATCGATAGTAATATCAATCTACGAAACCTCATTGGTAGCCTCCTTATATGTCATTAGTGTTATTTTACCTCACTATATGGGGTTTGGCTATATGTGCTTTCCTTGTATAATTCTAAAAAGGGAAGCATAAGGATATAAAGAAGACTTGATTGGTCGCACTTATCCTTATTCTTAGAGCGGCTTAGTCATCGGATAGAGGAGTTTTTGAAAGCAGGGAGTTGTTCGTGTATATGAGACTCATTTTGGTTCGAAAAGCCAGTGTGAAGAGAGTCATCATGTTAAGCGTTACTATGGTTGTACTTCATTTTTTAGCAATGCAGTATATAATAGGCGATGATTTCGAAAATGTGGACATGTCAGTATTGGCTGGGCATACGATTGCGATTGATCCTGGGCACGGTGGCATTGATAGTGGGGCAAATGCGAATAACGTAGATGAGAAAGAGATTACCTTAACCATTTCTACAAAATTAGCGAGCCTTCTGCAGCAATATGGAGCGAAGGTTATACTCACAAGAGAAACTGATGTGGATTATTATACGAAAGGTAAGGGCGGTAAACGCAATGATTTATTAGAACGTGCTAAAATCATTAATCATTCAGGTGCAGAGCTGTATGTAAGCATTCATTGCAATGCGTATCGAGGAGCTAGTTTATCAGGTGCACAAGTATTTTATAATCCTAAATTTGAAATGAATAAGGCATTAGCAACACGGTTGCAGCATGTATTAAAAGAGTTTCCCCCAGGAAATAAACGTCAGGTAAAAGAGGATTTGCACATTTTATTATTGAATGAAATCAATATACCAGGTGTGTTAGTTGAAGCAGGATATTTAACCAATCAGGAAGAAGCATCTTTATTGACAGATGATCATTACCAACAGAAGATGGTGGAGAATATTGCAAAGGCATTGGCGTATCATTTCTATAAAAATGCGGCAAGATAAAGAAGAGTAGTGCAGGAGAGATCAATTTTAGCAGTGGTTACAGCTGCGCGTATCCTTTGGACGTGATGTTTAAGATGCATGGTAGATTCAGCGATGATTAGTATTTTCTAAAGACGAAAAGGAGCCGTTATATGAAAAATTTAGAAATTTGTGCTCTTATGCCTCATCCTTCTAGTATGATTCCTGAAGTGGGGAATGGCGAGCTGGATAAAATAAAAAATACAATTGCTGCTGCTGCGGAAGCTGCAAAAAAGATTAAGGAATGTAATCCTCAAACGATTATTTTAATTACACCCCATGGTCCTGCGTTTGAAGATGCTGTAAGTATCAGTGTTCATCCCAGGCTTAAAGGGAGCTTTGCCGCTTTTGGTGCTCCTGATGTTGTTCTAGGATTTGAAACAGATGGATTACTTGTGCGGCATATATTAAAAAAAGCCGATCGCTTAGGTGTGAATATTGTCGAATTGACGGATGATGAAGCCAAGAATCATGGAATCCGTTTAGAATTAGATCATGGAGCACTTGTACCTCTCTATTATTTGACGAAAGCCGGGTTTAAAGGGCAATTAGTACATATTTCAGTAGGGATGTTATCCTATGAAGAAGTGTATACCTTTGGCAAAGCTGTGCAAGCTGCGATTAGTTCTGTAGATAAACGGGTTGCAGTCATTGCTTCTGGTAACTTGTCTCATTGCGTACCAGCCGATGATGCATTAAGCGATCATGCTAAGGGGCGTGAATTTGACCACAAGGTTATGGAGGCAGTTGAAAAGCTAAATATAAAAGCACTATTACAAATGGACCGAGAGGTAGTAGCAGCTGCAAAAGAATGCAGCTTGCGGTCGATCTTTTTCCTAATGGGAGTGGTGGGTGGTCTTAATGCTACTGGAGAAACCCTATCCTATGAGGCACCCCTTGGTATTGGCTACGGTGTGTCCTTAATCACCCTTCAACACAAGCCAAAAGAGACACCCAGTACAAAGCATTGAGGATGGAGAAGGAAATATGGAAATGGCGGTCAAATACTCTATAATCTTTTAGATTATAGAGTATTTGCTATAATGAAAATAAAGGTATATGATACGATATAATGCAAGTATTTAACATTTTTTATATAATCATTAAAAAATGATTTGGATGCCTGCTCATGTTGTTGCTTAAAAAAGGAGAGAAGAAGCGATGTCATTAGAACGTGTTAAAGAATTCGTAAGTCACTATCCTGACTTAGAAATAGTTTTATTTGATAAAAGTACGCATACAGCGGATTTAGCTGCTCAGGCATTAGGAGTTGCGCCAGCACAAATTGCTAAAACCTTGGTATTTCTTGCAGATGGACAACCTGTATTAGTAGTAACTTGTGGAGATAAGAAGATCAATACAAAAAAACTAGCAAAAGAATTAGAGGTTAAAAAAATTCGTTTTGCAGATGCGAAGACGGTGGAAGATGCTACTGGTTTTTTACCAGGTGGTGTATCACCGATTGGGTTAATAAGCGATATTCCCTTGTATCTCGATCAAAGTTTATGGGATTTTGATACGGTGTATGCAGCTGCAGGGACTGCTAATTCTGCCCTGCCTGTGAGTCCAGAGCGTTTATGTGAAATTACAGGAGCCAAAATTATCGACGTTTGTTGTTAAAATCGATTTATGCACTTATATTTGTCATTGCCTAGGAAGATATTGTATAATAATGGCTAGTAGTTGATATGAAGTATGAAGCACGGATACTTTTAGTTTATTGTATAACACATATGATAAATTTCAGTTTAGGAACTACTCTTCATGTGAGAGTGGTTCCTTCATTTTCATGAGAATAAAACCAATGGCATACTATTTTTTTGCCTGAAAAAAACGCAGGGTTTTAGGGAAAATTGTCGAAAATAGAGCTTATGTGCGACAGCTTATTAATTCTATCAATATTCTATCAAACGTCGTGACCTTATTCTTTCGATTTAAATGACAGCAGAGACTATAAATTGTTGTGGAGGCGAAGATGAAACTAAAAGCTTCTTTTTTAGCTTTCCTAACTATGGCTACCATTCTTTTTGGCGTGTATGTTTTTACAAAGAGTGAACAACAGCAATATCAAGAAAAGGTCCGGGCAGAAGTGTTAGGTCAGTTGAGAGCTAGCCAGGCTAGATTAGAAGGTGGATTGCATGCGAGGCTGTTTCTTGAAAAGGGACTCATTGCTTTTATATTGACTCGCCTTGAAATGGATCCTCAGCACAAGATTACCCAAGAAGAGGTGAATCGGTTTGGTGCAGAATTTATGCCTCAACTTTCTGGAATAAATAATTTTACCTTAATTCAGAACAATAAAATTACTCATATCTATCCTTTGGAAGGTAACGAAAAGATGATAGGAATTGATTTGTCTTTACTGCCAGATCAAAATAGAGCGTTGCAGCAGGTGATAGAGAGTAGAAGTATGATCATTGCAGGTCCCATTCAGCTGATTGAAGGTGGAGTAGGACTTATTAGTCGTACGCCCATTTATTGGACTCCCCAAGGTAAAACCGAAGCGGTTTATTGGGGACAGGTTAGCTTAGCCTTGTCTCAAGAACGGTTGTTTGCAGAAGCCGGACTATATGATCAGTCGTCTATGCTGAAGTTTGCTGTACGCGGTCGTGATGGACTTGGTAAAGATGGCGGAGTCTTTTGGGGTGAGGAAGGAATCTTCTTAGAAAATCCAGTGATTATAAATGTAAAAGTTGCTAATGGACTTTGGCAGTTAGCTGCTGTACCGACTAAAGGCTGGGAACGATATAGCCCAGCCTTTATCTGGATTTGGCTGATTGGCGGATTCCTAGCGATTTGCTCCGCTGCCTTAGTATGGTTTTTAATTTATTCTCGAGAAGTCCAAACATCCCTTCATTGCAGTGAAGAAAGTTTAATAGAAAGCGAAGAGCAATTTCGGCAAATGTTTACCAAACAAGAGGTCATCATGTATCTTGTGGACCCAGAGACCTACGACATTTTAAATGCCAATGAAGCTGCTCAAAAATTCTATGGCTACTCACTAGAAACCTTTAAACAAATGAAGATCACTCATCTAAATCTTCTTTCCACAACTGAAATACGAGAGGTGCTTACGAAAGCATTTCAGGAAAAAAGCGGACAGTGGGAGTTTAAGCATCGACTAGCCAATGGGGAAATTCGAGATGTGGAAGTTCGCATGACTCTTATTGGCTTGCGGACAAAACAATTTTTCTTTATTATTGCTCATGACATATCAGAGCGCAAGAAAACAGAAGAACGATTGCGTTATGTGACCTTCCACGATTCACTTACAGGGCTATATGCCAGATCCTATTTTGAAGAAGAAATACGACGCTTAGACATGCGCCGCAGTGGGGCAGTCGGCTTAATGGTATGTGATTTGGATGGTTTAAAATTAGTAAATGATACATTAGGTCATGAGAGCGGTGACCAAATGCTCATTAATGCTGCCAGTATTTTTAAGAATAGCTTCCGTGATGGTGATGTGGTATCAAGAGTCGGTGGTGATGAATTTGTTGTAATTATGGAGAATATTACAAGAGAGCACATGGAAGAAGCTTGCCAGCGATTAAAAAATGGAATCCGGATGAATAATGAATCAAATCAGGATGTACCCGTTAGTTTATCCATCGGGTTTGCTATCAGCAGCGGACCTTCTATGACGATGAGAGAGCTATTTAAAGAAGCAGATAATAATATGTATCGAGAAAAGCTGCACCGCGGACAAAAGGCACGCAGTGCAATTGTACAAACCGTTGTCAATCTTCTGGCAGAACGGGATTTTATTATCGATGGTCACGGAGATCGCCTACAGGATATGGTATCAAGTCTTGCTAAGGCAATTGGTCTATCGGAAAGAAAAATACGTGATATGCGTCTTTTAGCTCAATTTCATGATATTGGGAAGGTAGGTATATCGGAGAAAATTTTAATGAAGGAAGAGCCACTCACTCCTGAGGAAGCGATGGAAATGCGAAGGCATTGTGAAATCGGTCAGCGGATTGCTTTATCCGCACCGGATCTTACTTCGATTGCCGATTGGATTTTGAAGCATCAGGAATGGTGGGATGGCACTGGCTATCCATTAGGTATTGCAGGTGAAGATATTCCCATTGAGTGCCGTATACTTGCAATTGCCGATGCGTATGATGCGATGACAAATGATCGTCCCTATCGCAAAGGTATGCCTCATGACAAAGCAATTGAGGAACTAAAACGCTGTGCAGGAACACAATTTGATCCTATGCTTATTGAAAAGTTCTGTGAGATCATGGGAGCTTGTGATGAAAAAAATAGAATCGAATCATGATTTTATAATGAAAGAGAATAATAAGGTGGACAGGATCATCCTAAATCATTCGAGAAATAAGAGCAAATAGCGTAAAAAAGTTATTGCATTATTATGCATGTATAATGTATAATTATAACATTATAAGGGGGGACGGTAATGAAAGTAAGCGTCATCGGTGCAACAGGGTATGCTGGAGCGGAATTATTACGTATTTTAAGCAATCATCCAGAAGTAGAGGTTGCTGCGATTACCTCAGAAAGTCACACGGGTACGAGCATTGCAGAAATATATCCTCATCTGGTGGGGTTTTATGATAAAAAATTAACGAGCATGAACGATCTTGACCAATTTGCTGATAGTCAGGCGGTATTTATTGGTTTGCCTCATGGTCATGCCATGGCTATTGGCAGACCATTGGCAGAACAAGGCATAAAAGTGATTGATTTAGGAGCTGATTATCGTTTTCATGATGAATCCATATATGAAGCTTGGTATAAAGTAGAACATACTCACCGTAATTCCGGTGCGGTATACGGGCTGACAGAACTATATCGTCAGAAAATCAAGACGGCCAGTATTGTAGGTAATGCAGGTTGTTATACTACGGCTAGTATTTTAGCCTTGGCTCCTTTGGCAAAATCCCATTTAATTGATACTAAAAATATTGTAGTAGATGCTAAATCAGGCGTTTCCGGTGCGGGACGCGGACTCAGTCAGAACGTTCATATGGCAGAGATGGCTGAAAATCTGAAAGCTTATAGTATTGCAGGGCATCGTCATACACCTGAGATTGAACAGGCATTGCAGGAGATTTCCGGTCAGGATTCTCTGATTAGCTTTACACCTCATTTGATTCCCATGTCACGAGGAATCTTGAGTACTTGCTATGCTACCTTGCAAGAAGGAGTAAAACCGGAAGACGTTGATCAGGCATTTTATGAGATGTATGGTCAAGAATTCTTTATCAGGCTCTTAGGACGGGGCGGGTATCCTGCTGTGAAGCATACGCGAGGGTCTAATTTCTGTGATTTAGGCTGGCACATCGATTCTCGTACCAACAGAGTCATTGTGGTATCGGCGATTGATAATTTAGTAAAAGGTGCAGCAGGTCAGGCTGTACAGAATTTAAATGTAATGTTTGGTTTGGACGAAGGCAGCGGCTTAAAGCAAGTTGCGTTATACCCTTGAATTAGCTTGGAATTATAAGGAGGTTTCTTACATGTATACAGAAATTAAAGGCGGTATTACAGCACCTAAAGGATTTAAGGCTGCTGGAGTGCAGGCAGGGATAAAAAAGAGCGGTAAACATGATGTAGCAGTCATTTACAGTACAGTACCTGCTAGTGTGGCAGGAGTATGTACGACTAATACCATGGCAGCAGCTCCAGTGGCTGTATCTCGTTTAGCTTTTGAAAGCGGTATTGCTTCTGCGATTGTTGTGAATTCTGGATGTGCCAATGCTTGCACGGGTGAACAGGGACTTTCTGACGCCAATGCGATGGCTCAAATTACAGCCGATCTTCTAAGCATACCAAAGGAAGATGTTCTAGTGGCATCTACAGGTATTATTGGAGTGACACTGCCAATGGAGAAAGTAACAGCGGGCATAAAAGCGGCTGTTGCCCAGTTAGGTCCAGATGAACAAGATTATTCTACCCAGGCGATTATGACTACGGATACGTTTCAAAAGCATTGTGCTTATGAATTTAAGCTAGGGGGTGTGCCTGTACGTATTGCTGGTATTGCCAAGGGATCAGGAATGATTCACCCTAATATGGCTACGATGCTGGCATTTATTACAACTGATGCTGCTATTGCTCCGGCTCTGCTGAAACAAGCGTTGACAGATGCTGTGAATGTATCGTTTAATATGATTTCTGTAGATGGAGATACTAGTACGAATGATATGGCAACCGTACTGGCAAATGGCTTGGCAGGCAATAAAAAGATTGAGACTAAGAATGAGGATTACGCTGCCTTTACAAAAATACTCACAGAAGTATGCATTTATTTAGCAAAAAAAATTGTTGTTGACGGTGAAGGTGCAACCAAGTTCTTGGAACTGAATGTAACAGGAGCTGCCAGTTTTGCCGATGCGAAAAAGACTGCCATGGCGATTGCGAAATCACCGTTGGTTAAAACCGCATTCTTTGGTGAAGATGCCAATTGGGGACGAATTTTATGTGCTGTAGGTTATTCAGAAGCAGCGGCAGATCCTACTAAAATATCCTTGTCCATTGGTGATTTGACCATTGTAAAACAAGGTCTAGGTGTTACAATTGACGAACTTGAATTAAAAAAAATTATGGCTGAACATGATATTAGAGTCGTTGTGGACTTAGGATTAGGCCAAGCAGAAGCTACGATGTGGACTTGTGATTTTTCTTATGAATATGTAAAAATTAACGGAGAATACCATACATAAGGAGGTAGAAATGTGAAAAATTCCTTGGAAACTGCTGCCGTATTAATTGAAACCTTGCCATATATGCAGGATTTTTATGGCAAAACAGTGGTAATTAAATATGGCGGTAATGCCATGATTAATAGTGAATTGAAAAATAGTGTAATTCAAGATATTACATTATTAAAATATGTAGGAATGAGACCCATCGTTGTTCATGGCGGTGGTCCGGAAATTACCAGTGTTTTAAATAAATTCGGTAAAAAGACAGAGTTTATCAGTGGTCTTAGGGTAACAGACGAAGAAACTGTATCCATTGCAGAAATGGTGCTTGTTGGTAAAATTAATACAGAAATTGTGAACTTGCTGAATCGCCATGGATCCAAAGCAGTAGGCTTAAGCGGGAAAGATGCCAACTTGATACTTGCAAAAAAACATTTTGCTGAAGTACATGAAAATGGTGGAATCAGCATGGTAGACATTGGGTTTGTGGGAGAAGTAGAATCAATCAATACCAATATACTCAATACCCTTATCGACAGCGGTTACATTCCTGTTATTGCACCCATTGGAGTAGGGAAAAACGGTGAAAGCTACAACATTAATGCCGATTATGTAGCGGGCGAAGTCGCGGGTGCTCTGGGGGCCGAAAAACTAATAATGTTAACAGATGTAGAAGGGATTTATCGCGATTATCAAGATAAAGGCTCCTTTATCTCCTCTTTATCTCTTGAGGAAGCCCAACAGATGATCGCACAAGGAAGTATCGGAGGCGGCATGATTCCTAAGGTAGAAACATGCATCAAAGCGTTGCAGGGTGGCACTGGAAAAACACATATTATTGACGGAAGACAGCCTCATTCCATATTACTTGAAATATTTACTTCTCAAGGTATCGGTACACAGGTTGTAAAATAAAAGGGTGTTTGAAAAAATTTTACATGAAGGAGGACGTAACGATATGAAAACACAAGAGATTATTCAAACTGTTGATGACAATTACATGCCGGTATTTGCCCGTTATAGCATTGCATTATCACACGGTGAGGGTCCGTATGTGTATGATAATGACGGTAAGAAGTACTTGGATTTTCTAGCTGGTATTGCAGTAAATGTGCTAGGCCATGGGCATCCTGCCTTAGTGGCAGCGATTAGCCAGCAGGCTGGAAAATTGATTCATTGCTCCAATTTATACTACACAGAAGTGCAGGCAAAATTGGTGGAAAGTTTAGCGAAAGTCAGTGGTCTGGGGAAAGTTTTTATGGCAAACAGCGGTGCCGAGGCCAATGAAGGCGCCATAAAACTAGCTCGCAAGTATGCAAAAAAAATAAATGCAGATAAAGTCGAGATTATTAGTGCTCAGCATTGTTTTCATGGACGAACGTTAGCGACTCTTACTGCCACTGCCCAGCCTAAATATCAGAAAGGGTACGAACCTCTGCCTGGTGGCTTTAACTATGTGCCTTTTAATGATATAGAGGCTCTTAAAGCTGCTGTAACGGAAAAAACTTGTGCGATTCTTCTTGAACCCATTCAAGGGGAAGGCGGCATCAACATGCCGGATGAAACGTATTTACAGCAAGTACGCCAGTTGTGTAATGAAAAGGAAATACTGCTTATACTCGATGAAATCCAAACAGGTATGGGACGTACTGGTACGATGTTTGCTTATGAGCAATATGGCATTGTCCCTGATATCGTCACATTAGCAAAAGGATTAGGAGGCGGCGTGCCCATTGGTGCGTTTATTGCCAGTGATAAAGTAGCTTCTGTTTTTACCAGCGGTGACCATGGTTCCACCTTTGGCGGTAATCCACTGGCTTGTGCGGCTGCTAATGCTGTACTATTGGCGATTAAGGAAGAAGGATTGCTGGCAAATGCCAAAAAATTAGGAAACTACTTTGCAAAAGGCTTGCTAGTCTTACAAGCTAAGTATCCTAAGTTAATTACCCAGGTACGTGGTAAAGGTCTGATGCTCGGGGTGCAGTTAACTCTTCCCGGCAGAGATATTGTAAATGCTTGTTTGGCAAAAGGTGTGATTATCAACTGCACCGCAGGTGATGTATTACGATTTGTTCCACCGCTTACCATTGAGCGTGCTCATGTGGATGAAGTATTGGCTGTGCTGGATGCAGTGCTGGCTGAAATATAAGAATAAAAGAAAGTTATATTGCAAGGATGATATAACTATGTATGGGGGTTATTGTTGTGGGTATAGAGGTGAAGGATTTATTATCTATTCATGATTTGTCGACAAAAGAAATCAATGACATATTGGACTTGGCTAAAACGCTAAAAACACAGTTGAAAAACGGTGAACAACATCATTTGCTAAAAGGAAAAACGCTGGGAATGATCTTTCAAAAAGCATCGACCCGTACCAGAGTCTCTTTTGAAGTAGGTATGTGGCAGCTAGGCGGTGCAGCGTTATTTCTAAATGCCAATGATATGCAAATTGGCCGAGGGGAACCTGTCAAAGATACTGCCCGTGTATTATCACGGTATGTAGATGGCATCATGATTCGCACTTTTTCCCATGATGAAGTGATCGAACTGGCTCAGTTTGCTACGATACCAGTGATTAATGCTCTCACAGATTTGATGCATCCTTGCCAAGCGTTAACAGATATATTCACGGTCTTAGAACATAAAGGAAGGCTGCAAGGGTTAAAGATGGTTTATATTGGTGACGGCAACAACATGGTAAATTCCTTGTTGCAGGCTTGTGCAAAAGTCGGTATGGATATTTCCATTGCTACACCAAAAGGTTATGAACCAGATGCTGCTATTGTAGCGGAGGCTTTAACCGTTGCAGCCGAGACTGGCAGTAAGATTGTATTGTGTGAAGATCCTCTTGAAGCTGCTAAAGATGCAGATGTGTTGTATACCGATGTATGGGCAAGTATGGGCAAGGAGATCGAACAAGAAGACAGACGAGAAGTATTTGTCAATTACCAGATCAATCAAAACGTAATGAATGTTGCCAAAAAAGATGCCATCGTTTTACACTGCCTGCCAGCCCATAGAGGAGAAGAAATTACGGAGGAAGTTCTGGAAAGCAAGCAATCTGTTGTCTTCGATCAGGCAGAAAATCGTTTGCATGTACAAAAAGCAATTATGGTATTATTAATGGGAAAATAGAAAATGTTACATAAGGGGGATTACAAAGATGAGTGAAATTAAAAAAGTAGTATTGGCCTATTCTGGAGGATTGGATACTTCAGTTATTATTCCGTGGCTGAAAGAAAACTATAACTGCGAAGTAATTGCTATGTGTGCGGATGTCGGTCAAGGGGATGAATTAGCACCTGTTCACGATAAGGCCCTTAAATCTGGAGCCAGTAAAGTATATATCGAAGATTTAAAACAAGAGTTTGTGGAAAGTTATGTTTGGCCTACTTTGAAGGCTGGTGCTGTATATGAAGGGAAATATTTGTTAGGTACTTCTTTTGCGAGACCGATTATTGCGAAAGCCTTAGTCGCCATTGCGGAAAAAGAAGGGGCAGATGCCATCGCCCATGGTGCGACAGGTAAAGGTAACGACCAAGTACGTTTTGAACTTACCGTAAAAGCATTAGCACCTCATTTGAAAATTATTGCTCCTTGGAGACTTTGGGATATTCGTTCCCGTGAAGATGCCTTTGATTATGCTGAAAAACACAACATTCCCATTCCCGTAGCAAAAAGCCGTCCTTACAGCATGGATCGTAATATCTGGCATTTAAGTCATGAAGGTGCAGATTTAGAAAATCCAGCAAATGAACCAATGGATGATGTATATCTGGTATCAAAATCTCCTGAGAATGCACCGGATAAAGCGGTTTATGTAGATATCTGCTTTGAGAAAGGTATTCCAGTAGCCGTTGATGGTGAAAAACTTGGCGCCGTGGCACTATTAGAGAAATTAAATATTCTTGGTGCCCAGCATGGTATCGGGATTACAGATATCGTAGAGAATCGTTTGGTAGGCATGAAATCTCGCGGCGTATATGAAAATCCAGGCGGATCTATTTTGTACTATGCACATCGGGAATTAGAATATTTGACCTTGGATCGGGCAACGATGCATTATAAAGAACAAGTCGCGATCCGCTATGCAGAACTTGTATATGATGGCATGTGGTTTTCTCCATTAAAAGAAGCCTTGGACTCATTTGTTGATTCCACGCAGCAGACGGTAACCGGTACGGTTCGTTTGAAATTATACAAAGGTAATATTATGAGTGCTGGATCTAAATCTCCATACTCTTTATACCATGAAGGATTCGTAACCTTTGGTCGTGATGAAGTGTATAACCAGAAAGATGCAGAAGGATTTATTAACCTTTTCGGCTTGCCATTAAAAGTCAGAGCACTAATGCTGAAAGAGGCGGAAAAGAAATGAGTAAGTTATGGGGCGGTAGATTTGCCAAAAATACAGATGTAATGGTGGAGGAATTTACCTCCTCCATTTCTTTTGATAAGCGTATGTACGCAGAAGATATTGCAGGGAGCATTGCTCATGCTGCGATGCTGGCCAAGTGCGGCATTATTGCCAAGGAAGAAGCAGATACGATTATTGAAGGACTTAAAACCATATTAACAGATATTGAAGCTGGTAATTTTAGTTTCGAAATTTCCTTGGAAGACATCCATATGAATATTGAAAAACGCTTAACAGAACGCATCGGATCGGTGGGAGGAAAACTTCATACCGCTCGCAGCCGTAATGACCAAGTTGCCTTAGATACCCATATGTATTTGAAGCACGAAATTGCAGCGATCGGTACCTTACTGCAAGATTTGCAGCAGGCCATTGTAGACGTGGCGCAAAAATACCAAGGTGTGGTTATGCCTGGCTATACTCACCTGCAAAGGGCACAGCCTATTCTTTTCTCTCATCATATGATGGCGTACTTTTCCATGTTAACCCGTGACTTTAGACGACTAAAAGGTGTATGGGAAGGAACAGACATTCTGCCATTAGGAGCAGGAGCGTTGGCTGGTACTACTTTTCCCATTGATAGGCACTTTGTGGCAGAGCAGCTTAATTTTAGTCAAGTATATGAAAATAGTATGGATGCAGTAAGTGATCGAGACTATATTTTAGAGTTCTTATCCTTTGCCTCGATTCTCATGATGCACCTTAGCCGAATCAGTGAAGAGATTATTTTATGGTCTTCAACAGAGTTTTCCTTTATTGAATTAGATGACAGTCATTGTACTGGCTCTAGCATTATGCCGCAGAAGAAGAACCCCGATGTGGCAGAATTGGTCCGTGGGAAAACCGGGCGGGTTTTTGGTCATTTAATGGCCTTATTGACCACAGCCAAAGGGTTGCCATTGGCCTATAATAAGGACTTGCAGGAAGACAAAGAAGGTATGTTTGATACCATTGATACATTAAAATTTAGTTTAAGTGTTTATGCCTCGATGCTAAGAGCAATGAAAGTAAATGAAGAAGTTATGGGCTCCGCGGTACGTAATGATTTTTCCAACGCTACGGATATGGCCGATTATCTGGTGAAAAAAGGCTTGCCTTTCCGTCAGGCTCATGAAGTCGTAGGAAAATCAGTGGCCTATTGCTTAGGTACTAATAAGTGGCTGATGGACTTATCCTTAGCTGAGTTTAAAGAATTTTCCCCTCTGTTTGAAACTGATATTCTTGAAGCCATAAAAGTGGAAACTTGTGTGGATGCTCGGAATTCTTATGGCGGAACTTCGTCCACTGGAGTAAAACAGCAATTTACGGTAGCTCAAGATATCTTGACGAAGCAACAAAGTGTACTTGACATGTATACAAAAGGCAATATATAATAACCATAAATTAGAGCAATTTAGCAGACCCTGTAAAGCGTTTTTGGAGGAAGAAAGCAGCCGCTTTCTTAATTCCTATTAAGACGACTAAGGGTCTGCCTGTTGCATTAAAAAGTTGATGTTTGTGAGATCTTTCTTCAATGAAACTGCAAAGGCGCAGAGTATGCTGGTAGTCCTATGCGTTTTTGTGGTAAAAGGACTACCAGCGTTTTTCTTAAATGATAAGGAGGCACTCTACTATGACTGAAATCGCATTTACAAAAAGCAATACACTTGGGATAATGCCACCTGAGGAACAGCTAGGGTTTGGCAAATATTTTACCGATCATATGTTTACGATGGATTATGATCCTCAAAATGGGTGGCACAATCCGGCAGTTATTCCTTATAATGAATATTCTGTTTTACCGGCGGCAATGGTTTTTCATTATGGGCAAGCTATCTTCGAAGGAATGAAAGCCTTTCGTACGGAAGATGATCGGATTATTATTTTCCGCACGAAAGATTATTTGGCACGGTTCAATCGTTCTGCAGATGCTCTGTGTATTCCGAATATTGATATAGATGTGGTGACCGAAGGTTTAAAAAAGGTAATTGAAGTAGATAAAGCATGGGTACCAACAAAAGTAGGTACAGCCCTGTATATCAGACCTTTTATTATTGCTACCGATCCTTATATAGGGGTAAAAGTATCGGATACCTATAAATTATTTATCTTATTATCACCAGTAGGTGCTTACTATGCTGCAGGGTTCAATCCTGTAAGCATTAAAGTGGAAGACAAATATGTACGTGCTACGTTAGGCGGTTTAGGAGAAGCAAAAACTCCTGCCAATTATGCGCTGAGCTTAAGAGCGCAAGAAGAAGCTAAAAAAGAGGGCTTTGCTCAAGTATTGTGGCTCGATGCTGTAGAACGCAAATACATTGAAGAAGTCGGTACCATGAATATTTTCTTCAAAATCAACGGAGAATTGATTACTCCTGATTTAGTCGGCAGCATTTTAGGCGGCATGACAAGAAGAACCGTATTAGAATTGGCGAAGGCATGGGGTGTAAAAGTTTCAGAACGTCGTATTTCGGTGGAAGAAGTCTTTGCAGCTCACGAGAAGGGGCAGCTGGAAGAAGTTTTTGGTACAGGAACGGCAGCTGTGATTTCTCCTGTTGGAGAATTGTCCTGGAAAGGCAAAAAGATTATTATTAATCAGAATCAGACAGGAGACTTTGCCAAAAAGTTATTTGATACTGTGACAGACATACAATATGGTAAAGTGGAAGATACCTTAGGCTGGGTTGACGAAGTAACCAAATTATAGATTAAAAATTAAAAAAAATGTCCAAAATAATACCTCTGACACCCTGAGGTATTATTTTTTTATTTATAAGGGGAAATATTAAAGGTTTTCCGTAATATTGGGTAGAATAAATTAATATTTATTGTTATTATTCTTACGATTATGATGAGGAGTTTGGCGTATGTTGCTACAAATTCAAGGAATTATCTCTACGATTAGTTTATTAGATCTTCTGGATATGGTCATAGTGGCTTTTGTTTTGTATAAGCTGTATGTCATGATCCGCGACACAAGAGCCCTGGCTTTACTGAAAGGACTGATTGTGCTTTTAATTGCCACAGTTATCAGTAAGTGGCTGGGACTTAATGTAATTAATTGGTTGCTGAACAAAACCATGACAGTTGTTTTGGTAGCCTTGCCGATTGTTTTTCAGCCAGAGCTTAGACGTGCCTTAGAACAATTAGGTCGAGGAAATTTATTCAAGAAAAGTGTGTTTTTGGATGAACAGGAACAAGAAAGTCTATTAGATGAACTAGGAAAAGCTGTAGCTGTGCTAGCTAAAAATAAAATTGGCGCTCTTATTGTACTAGAACGTGAAACCGGTCTTAGTGATTATATTGAAACCGGGATCAAAGTAGATGGTCTTGTTTCCAATGAGTTTTTAATTAATATTTTTATTCCTAATACCCCTATGCATGATGGGGCAGCCATCTTAAGGGGAAGTCGAATTATGGCAGCAGGCTGTTTACTGCCATTGACGGAAGATCGAAGTTTGAATAAAGAATTGGGTACAAGACACAGAGCCGCGATTGGTATTACGGAGCAGTCAGATGCTGCAGTGGTGATTGTGAGTGAAGAAACAGGAATTATTTCCCTAGCCCGAGGTGGGAGACTGGTACGAGATCTGGATGCAGAGTCATTAAAAGAAAAAATACGTCCGTTGTTTACCAGTAAAAATCACACCTTCGGCAACTTCTTGAACTGGAGGCAGTATTCATAATGGATAGACTTCCAAAGAAAAATATGACAGCAAAAATTATAGCGCTCATTTGTGCAATTATTTTATGGGTTTATGTAATGAATGAACAAAATCCTCCTGTAGAAATTAATATGGAGATTCCTCTGGAAGTACGCAATCTTTCCAGTACCGTTGTAGCTGTGGATGTTCCTGACTCGGTTCGAATCAGAGTACGAGGGCCAAGGACGATTATTGCCGGACTTGCGAAACAAGATATCAAGACATACGTTGATTTAAAAGGTTTATCAGAAGGCGTTAATACCGCCAAAGTGCATACCACGATTCCCACAAGTATTGAAGTGGTGGAAGTAAGCCCTGATCCTATTACTTTTCACTTAGACAGTATTGTCAGCCGGCAGGTTCCCGTGGAAGTGAAATTAAGTGGTGCACCACCTGCTGATATCATCGTAGACAAAATAACCTACAGCTCTCAGAATGTCGTTGTGGTGGGACCAAAAGGTCTATTAGAGACAGCGGCTAAAGCTGTAGCCTATGTAGACGTGGCAGGAAAAAGCGCGGATTTCACTTTAGGGGTTCCCTTGAAGTTGTTAGATCACAATGGTAAGGGCGTAGGAGAAGGCCTGCAAATGAAGCCCAATAGTATGTACGTTTCTTTATTCTTTGTCCCCAGTGTCGTTAAAAAGACTGTTGATATTAAACCGAATATCACAGGACAGTTAGCAAAAGATGTTGCGCTAAAGCAAATTCTTACGAACCCAAATAAAATAGAGGTCAGCGGTAACCGCCAAATCATAGACCAAATTGATGCAGTTTATACCGAACCGATTAGCTTGGATGGAATTGATAAAGATGTGGAAGTGGAAGGAAAACTGCAGGTTCGAGAAGGCGTTACCTATAGTAGAAACACTATAAAAGTGAATATTACTGTAATCAAACAGCAATGATAGAAATATGGCAATGCGAAGGAGCGAAAATCGTTGTTACGGATCATTAATATGCGGGTGCTGCTAGACAATGAGACATCTTTAAATAAGTTGGCAGCAAAAAGGCTTAAAATACCACCCCAAGCTGTGCTTGAGGTGGTCATTGTACGTCGGGCTTTAGACGCTCGTCGAAAAAGTAATATTAGTTTTGTTTACACTCTGGATGTGAAGGTTGCAATACCCGAAGGCCAAGTACTGTCGCATTTGAAAGGTGATAAGGATATATCTGTAGCCAAGGAATATGTGCCAGAAGTGATTGTACAAGGGCAGAATACATTAGAACACCCCCCAGTTGTGATTGGTTTTGGACCTGCTGGTATGCTGGCAGCCTTGACCTTGGCGCAGCATGGTTATAAGCCAATTTTATTAGAACGGGGACGAAATATTGAGCAGCGAACCCGGGATGTAAGTATGTTTTGGCAGACGGGGCAATTTGATGCCATTTCCAATGTGCAGTTTGGCGAAGGGGGGGCAGGTACCTTTTCTGATGGTAAGCTGACCACTCGCGTCAATGATCCTCTCATGCGCCAAGTTCTGGATATTTTGATTAAGGCCGGAGCACCAGAAGAAATCGCCTATTTGCATAAGCCCCATATTGGTACAGACAAACTGCGTGAAATCGTAAAATCCATCAGGCAAGAGATTATTGCTTTAGGTGGGCGAGTGGAATTTGAATCCAAGGTTACCGATATTGACGTAAAAGAAGGAAAGCTAAAAGGTATAGTTGTCAATGGGACTACTTACATACCCTGCTGCGCAGCCCTATTTGCTATTGGGCACAGCGCTCGGGATACCTATGAGATGCTGCACAAGCAAGGAGTGGCCATGGAGGCAAAAGCCTTCTCCATGGGGGTACGAATTGAACATCCCCAAGAAGTGATTGATACATCTCAATATGGCATATCGGCAGGACATCCGCAGCTAAAGGCAGCGGATTATGCTCTTGTCTATCATGCAAAAGACACTGGTCGTACGGCCTATTCTTTTTGCATGTGTCCAGGCGGTCTGGTAGTGGCTGCTTCCTCTGAAATTGGAGGAGTGGTGACCAATGGTATGAGTTTGTACAAAAGGGCTTCAGGAGTGGCTAACAGCGCTTTGGTGGTCAATGTAACGCCGGAGGATTTTGGTGGCGAAGTCTTAGGCGGTATCAATTTTCAGCGTAAATATGAGCAATTGGCTTTTGTCTGTGGCGGCAGCAATTATCATGCTCCTTTGCAGACTGTAGGTGATTTTCTTGCAGGGACAACTGGCAGTACCGCTTTTGCAACGAAGCCTAGCTATAAGCCGGGAGTACAGGCAGCGGACTTGCGCCAATGCTTGCCTGATTTTGTAACCAATACCCTTGCACAAGCATTGCCAGATTTTGAACGTAAAATTAAAGGTTTTGCCAGTCCGGAGGTGGTTATGATTGGGGTAGAAACGAGAACCTCAGCTCCAGTTCGAATCTTGCGTGGCAGTGACTATCAGTCGTTAAATACGAAAGGGTTATATCCGATTGGGGAGGGTGCCGGCTATGCTGGTGGTATCATGAGTGCCGCACTTGACGGCATTAATTCCGCAATTTCGATAATAAAAAAGAGCAAGGTCTAAGAAAAGGGGGAACGTAAAATATATGGGTAGACTTTTTGGAACAGATGGCGTACGTGGGGTAGCCAATGCACAGTTAACGCCAGAATTAGCTTTTAAATTAGGCTGGGCAGCAACAACCTATTTTGGTAGAGAATATCATACCAGTCCGGTCATGGTGATTGGTCGTGATACACGGGTTTCAGGACATATGCTTGAAGCTGCATTAGCAGCTGGGATTTGCTCCGCAGGAGGGCAGGCAATATTATTAGGGGTGGTTCCCACTCCGGCAGTAGCCTATTTAGCAGGAAAAATCAATGCCCAAGCTGGGATTGTTATTTCTGCATCTCACAATCCATATCCTGACAACGGAATCAAATTCTTTGCAGGGTCAGGTTATAAATTGCCTGATGCTGTAGAAGATGAACTGGAAGAACTGGTATTTACCTATAAAGAAGACATGGAGCGCCCCGTTGGTGATGGAGTTGGCACCATACTGCATCGCCATGATCTACTAAAGGAATATATCGATTATTTAGTAAATACAGTGGATGTAGATTTCACAGGATTAAAAATGGTAGTGGATTGTGCTCATGGAGCAGCCTATGAAGTAGGACCGATCGTATATGAACGGCTAGGTGCCAAGGTCATTACCATAAATAATAAACCTACAGGCATTAATATCAATGCTAACTGTGGTTCTACCCACATGGAAGGACTGCAAGAAGCTGTAGTCCACCATAAAGCCGATTTTGGCATTGCCCATGATGGTGATGCAGATCGCTGCCTGGCAGTAGATGAAAAAGGTGTTATTGTTGATGGTGATCAAATGATGGTCATTTGTGCACTAGATCAATTAAAGGCGAACAAACTAAAAGATAATACTTTAGTTGCTACTGTGATGAGTAATATCGGCTTATACCAAGCGATAAAAAAGGCAGGCGGTAAAGTCGAAGTAACAGCAGTAGGTGACCGTTATGTACTAGAAGCGATGCTGGAAAAATCATTCATGCTAGGTGGAGAACAATCAGGACATGTGATATTTGCCGAGCATAGTACAACAGGGGATGGTATATTAACAGCTCTTCAATTGATTGCAGCTTTGAAAAAGAGCGGTAAAAGCATGGCGGAACTCGCAGGTGTTATGACTCGTTATCCCCAATTGCTGGTGAATGTTTCTGTAGCAAGTAAAGATGGCTGGGAAAAAAATGAGGCGATTACTCGCTCCATCGAAAAAAGCAATGCCCAGCTAGGAGAAAATGGACGTATCTTAGTCCGCCCTTCCGGTACAGAGCAATTAATTCGTGTCATGGCAGAAGGTCCATGTATGACAGAGCTGGAGCAGATTGTACATGACATCGCTGCTGTGGTAAAAAAAGAACAAGGATGAGTTGACCAAAGTCGTTGTTTATATTACAATGTAAATGCAAAGGAGCACAATGGTGCTCCTTTGCATATGTATAATATTAATAGGGGGTGAGAAATGGATAAAGCAAAGAAGATTGGTGGAAACTACATTTTACAAGAAATCAGAACCAAAAGTAATCATTATAGCGCTGGAGCTTGCGTGACATAGTACCACATCTCGGTGGCAGCCTGTATAAGGGCATGTTGACGCAAAGTTGACGAGGAAGAGGTTTATCGAGACGATTCAGCGGATACCTCTCGGCTACTCTGCGGCCGCTAAACAGCGACAAAACTGTAAGGTAACTTGCAGGACAAAGCGACTGGGGCAGATTGACAGAATGATTTGAATTTTATTTGAAATTTAGGAGGAATTACCATATGTGTGGTATCGTTGGCTATATAGGCCCTGAACAGGCCTCAACATTTTTGATGGATGGTTTAAGCAAACTGGAATATCGGGGTTATGATTCTGCAGGAATTGCTGTATATGATGGAACACAGATTCATGTAGAAAAAAGTGTAGGTCGCTTAGCAAATTTAGAAAAGAAATTAGAAAGCAACCAGCTTGTTGGGAGCTTAGGTATTGGGCACACTCGCTGGGCAACTCATGGTCGTCCTTCTGATGTAAACTCCCATCCTCATACGGACTGCTCAGGAGATTTTGTTGTAGTGCATAATGGTATTATTGAAAACTACATGCACTTAAAAGAAAAACTCATTGCAAAAGGTCATATTTTTGCTTCTGAGACAGATACGGAAGTAGTAGCTCATCTAGTAGAAGAATATTACAAAGGTGATTTCGAAGCGGCAGTAAAGCAAGTATTATCAGAAATTGAAGGCTCCTATGCCTTAGTATTTATGACAAAACATGAGCCAGATAAAATTATCTGCACGAAACAAGACAATCCATTGGTCATTGGTTTAGGAGAAGGCGAGAATTTTATCGCATCTGACATTCCAGCCATCATTAATCGCACCCGCAGAACCTATATCTTAAGTGACGGAGAATTGGCTGTTGTCACCAAAGATTCTGTATGGGTTATGAATCGTCAAGGGGTCCCCATTACCAAAAAAGTATTTGAAGTACATTGGGATGCAGAAGCTGCTGAAAAAGGCGGCTATGAACATTTCATGATCAAAGAAATCTATGAACAGCCAAGAGCCATTCGAGAAACCATGTCCAGCCGTTTAGCAAAAGATGATAGTCATATCATCTTGGATGAACTAAAATGGACCAAACAAGAAATGGCAGCGATCAAAAAAATAGTGGTTGTAGCTTGCGGCACTGCTTATAATGCTGGTCTTGTAGGCAAATATTATCTTGAATCCTTGTCTCGTATTCCTGTAGAAGTAGACGTAGCTTCTGAATTCCGCTACCGTTCACCTCTAGTGGATGAAAATACCTTAGCAATTGTGGTGAGCCAATCCGGTGAAACACTAGACACTTTAGCCGCTTTGAAAGAAGCAAAACGTCTTGGAGCTAAAACACTGGCTATTACCAATGTAGTTGGATCTTCGATTTCCCGTGAGGCTGATCAAGTCATCTATACTTGGGCAGGTCCAGAAATTGCGGTAGCTTCAACAAAAGCATATACGACCCAACTAGTTCTCATGAGCATGTTGGCGATTTATATTGCAGGACTCCGTGATACCATTACACCAGAACGCAGTCGTGAGCTAATCTCTGGTTTGCGTAATCTGCCAGCCCAATTGCACGAAATATTAGAAGATGTGGAATCCATTAAGACTTTTGCACAAAAATATGGTTTTAATGAAGATGTATTCTTCATTGGTCGTTCTTTAGATTATGCTGTAGCCTTAGAAGGCGCTTTGAAGCTGAAAGAGATTTCCTACATTCATGCAGAAGCCTATGCTGCTGGGGAATTAAAACATGGTACGTTAGCTCTCATTATTGAAGGCGTACCCGTTATCGCTCTAGCTACGCAACATGATGTATACGAAAAAACACTCAGCAACATCAAAGAAGTCAAAGCTCGTGATGCCGTTGTTATTGGCATCGCTCAGCGCGGTGATGAGCAAATCAAGAAATATGTGGATCATACCATCTTCATCCCACAAGCTGATAAATTCTTAGCACCAATCCTCGCTGTTCTTCCCCTCCAATTATTGGCCTACTACGCTGCCGTAACTCGCGGCTGCGACGTAGATAAACCAAGAAACTTGGCGAAGAGCGTAACAGTAGAATAGTAAAGTTATTGAATAACGGGGAGTGATTTCACTCCCCGTTATTTGTGATATTTTACTTTTGAGTACGTGAGCAAACGCCTTATTCCATTTTGAACGTATCGATCCTGATCTACGACACAGCGGGCAAAATGTACTGAAGATGTCAGGACGTTTCAGCAGCCGACGTCCTTTAACAAAACGTGCTTAATAATCCACGCAATAACATAAGAGAGCGTATTGTGAAGTTTTATAAAAAAGACCTCAAATAAGGCAAACACTATGTTTTATGGGGGAGGAACGTAATGATAAAGACGAATTTGATGATTCAAGGTATTCCTGGAATTCTGTGGGGAGAGCCATCGGCTAAACTATTTATTGCTGTTCACGGAAACATGTCCAGTAAGGATGATGACGCGATTGTAGTCTTTGCAGAAGAAGCAACTGCCAAAAGGTATCAGGTGCTGAGTTTTGACTTACCTGAACATGGAGACCGTAAAGATGAAGATTATGCTTGCAAAGTTCAAAACTGTGTTAGAGACCTTACTACTATCATGGATTATGCACGGACTATTTCAAATAATATAAGCTTGTTTGCTTGTAGCATGGGGGCATATTTCAGCTTACTTACATACCGGGATTTGCCACTCGAACAATGTCTGTTTCTTTCGCCTGTATTAAACATGGAGCGCATCATAAATAATATGATGTCATGGTTCAATGTAGGTGAGGAAAGATTAAAAGTCGAAAAAGAGATTGAAACGCCAATAGGACAAACACTTTACTGGGATTATTATTGCTATGTAAAATCCAATCCTATCGACACATGGGATAAGCCAACTGCGATTCTCTATGGTTCAGATGACAATCTTTCTGAGTTTGATGTAGTCTCAGATTTTGTTGAACGTTATCATTGCAAATTGCATGTGTTGGAACATGGGGAACATTATTTCCATACGAACGAACAATTGCGATATTTTAGACAGTGGCTGGGAGATACTATTTTTCAAGTCAAGTCCTGACCTCGTGCTTTTTACCGCTGCGAGACGTAGATGAGCCAAGAAACGTGGCGAAGTCCGTAGCAGTAGAATATTATGAACCGCTCCTGTCCTCAGAACGTTTGAGGGTAGGGGCGGTTTTGGTGCGTATGGGAAAGGGGATAATAACATGGCTTTGCTCTGTCGCAAAATTCTTACTGTTTACATAGAATATTATAAAGGTTACTATCTAAAAAGTAAGGAGGCTTTATCTCAATGAGTAAACACTGTATACACGATCAGGAACAAGTTTGTGAGGTAGTTGAAGGTCTAAACATATATTTAGCAAATCTCAATATACTGTTTGTGAAACTCCATAACATGCATTGGAATGTGGTAGGCATAGGTTTTTTTGACTTACATGAACAAACACAAATACTCTATGAGGCAATTGCAGATAAATTTGATGCTGTTGCTGAAAGGATTAAAATGTTAGGTTATCAACCTCTAGCTTCAACACAAGATTATCTTGAAGTTGCCACAATACGGGAACTTCCCAATACAAATTTAAGTTCTCAAAGAGTAGCTGAAATAATAATAGATGACTTTTGTTGTATGGTGAGCTTACTAAAAAAAATTAAAAATATGATTAAAGACGCCAATGATGATTGCGGACTATTAGGTGAAGGCATTTGTTTTTTTGAAAAATATATCTGGTTCTTTAATGCTTATTTAACAAGATGTTAATAGTTCGGTTAGCGAAGGTATTGTTCTCAGATAGGTAATTCGCCACAATAAAGGCTTAAAAGTAAATTCACAAAGTCTAAGGAGTAATTTTTAGGATAGGCCACTGTCATGGTATCTGAAAAACTGGCACATACCCCGCCAGCGGTCTGTCCTCTTATTCGTACGCTCTGATTGATGGGCTGTAGTGAGATTCTTGTAAAATTTCTATTTTTCTGAAAATTAGATGTACATATATATACTTTCATCATATAATAAAAGCTATTGAAAGTATTTTTGTTAAAGGGTGAAAATGCTGGAGGTATTATATGTTGTTACTAGGGAGCTGATAGGGTTTGTTTAAGAAAATACTGTTAGCCATAGATGGTTCTATGCATGCTCACCGTGCTGCGGAAAAGACGGTTGAGTTTGCATTGCAGTTGGGAAATGTAACTGTCACACTTTTTCACGTCACTCTAGAAATTCCATCAAAGAACAGTTTAATTCAAGCCAATTTTGACATTCAATCACTCCTTGAGAAAGAGGCACGCCTGGCCATAATACAAACAGAACGTCTTTTTAAGCAAGAGAAAATTTCGTATAATTTAGCAGTTGGCCTTGGTGATCCAGCGGAGGAAATCGTTAAGAAGGCAGAAACAGAAGGCTATGATCTGCTGATTGTTGGAAGTAGAGGACTAAATAAATTGCAAGAATTTGTTATAGGAAGCGTGAGTAAACAAATTGTTCATGTAGCTAAATGCCCCGTGATGATCATCAAATAAAAACTCACTACCCCAAAAAAATGGAGTAGTGAGTTTTAGTTTTATCTTATTAGTGTCCGCTTGGAGCATAGAGCCCGATTCTTTCAACAAGCAATTCACTTTCTTCATTCAGACCAATAATCGTTACTTTTTTGTCGAGTTGCTGGTATTTGAGAATTACTTTTGCAATGGCATTCACAGCGGAATGATCCCACACGTGCGAATTAGCAAAGTCAATGATAACGACGTTAGGGTCTTCATTGTAACGGAACTGGCTGGCAAAATCAGAGGTAGTACCAAAAAACATCTGACCAGAAATGTTGTAACATTTACTGCCATCTATTTGTATAGAAGCAACCGTGCGAAGCTCAGCCACTCTCCAGGCAAAGATCAAGGCACTCAACAAAACTCCAGCCATGACACCTTTCGAAAGATCATGAGTGGTCACGACAATTGCTACAGTAGTAAGCATGACGATAACGTCCCCAGTGGGGATTTTTTTCATATTCTGCAAAGAACCCCAATCAAATGTCCCAATGGAAACCATGATCATTACCCCGACGAGGGCAGCCATGGGAATTTGTTTCACCACATTACCCAAGACAATAATTAAAAATAATAAGAAAACGCCGGCTACGAAAGTGGATAAGCGTGTACGACCACCAGACTTCACATTAATGACGGATTGACCAATCATCGCACAGCCTGCCATGCCGCCAAAGAATCCTGCAATGACATTTGCAAAACCTTGTCCGCGGATTTCTTTATTCTTATTACTCTTGGTATCTGTCATTTCATCAACGATCGTTGCCGTTAGAAGTGATTCCAGGATGCCTACGAGAGCAAGAGACAGTGAATAGGGAAAAATAATTAAGAGAGTATCCGTACTAAATAATACTTGAGGTAAATGAAAGATGGGGAGCGAATTTGTAATGGTTCCCATGTCCCCGACAGTATTCACATGCAGTCCTAAGCCAATCGTGGTCATGGATACAATAATAATTGCTACTAATGCAGAGGGAACAGCTTTCGTAATCAATGGTAAAAGATAAATGATAGCCAGTGTAAAGGCTACTAGTGCGTACATGACCCAGTTCTGTCCAATAAAATGGGGCAACTGCGCTAAGAAAATCAGTATAGCTAGAGAGTTAACAAATCCTGTCATTACAGAGTGGGGTACAAAGGTGATAAAGCGTCCCAGTTTTAGAATGCCCATGGCATATTGTAAAATTCCTGCCAATATGGTTGCGGCAAATAAGTATTCTATACCATGGTCTTTCACCAGCGTTACCATAAGTAATGCCATAGCACCTGTAGCAGCGGATATCATGCCTGGTCTTCCGCCAACAATAGAAATAACAACAGCGATGCAAAAAGAAGCATAGAGACCAGTCATGGGACTTACCCCAGCAATAATGGAAAATGCAATGGCTTCAGGAATTAATGCAAAGGCTACTGTTATGCCTGCCAAAATATCCATGCGGGTGTTCGAAAACCAAGACTTATATAATTGTAGTTGCAATAGAAAAAAACCTCCTGTTTTGATATAATAATGGCTTTCCACTTTCAGAAAAGCCGTGTCCGATGTTTGATAGAATTCATTATACATAGATTGCTTACAGAATACAATTTAATAGTATTTTCTGAAAGAAATAAAAAAATGAAAATTCTATACAGAAGACATATAAATAAAGAATTTAGTAGATTATTTATTTGTACATTCATAAGGAAATATCTGGTATAGATACTGCTGTGAAAACTTGTATATTCAAGCAACATAGAGTATAATAATAAACAATAGTTATGAGCGGATATTTGGATTTGTGAACATTGAGATGAAATCATCCATCTTTTAGGCAGTGGTTGATTTGCGGAACATCTTATTAGTGAATATGTAAATTAATATATAAACTCAAATAATGGAGGTATTTTTCTTGGAAAAACAAAATAAGCTCGCCATCATTCCACTAGGTGGACTCGGCGAAATCGGCAAAAACATGACAGTGATTCGCTATGGCGATGACATCGTCGTACTTGACTGTGGTTTAGCATTCCCCGAAGATGAAATGTTAGGGATTGACTTAGTGATACCCGACATTACTTATCTTCTTGAAAATCAGGATAAGATACGGGCAGTTGTGATCACCCACGGTCATGAGGACCATATTGGATCCTTATCCTATTTCTTAAAACAAATTGATGTACCAGTGTATGGTACGCGGCTGGCGATGGGCATAGCCGAAGTTCGGTTAAAAGAAAATAATGTAGCGAATTATACCTTGATTCCAATAAAACCAGGTGATGAACTGACCTTTGGCAGTATTCAGGTAGGGTTTATTCAAGGAAATCATTCTATTCCTGATGTTGTAGGAATATATTTTCGTACGCCAGTAGGTACGATTGTTCACACAGGCGACTTTAAAATTGATTATACACCAGTAGATGGCAAAGTAATTGATCTTCCTAAATTCGCGCAACTCGGAAATGAAGGTGTACTAGTCTTAATGTCAGACAGTACCAACGCGGAACGTCCCGGCTTTACCAAATCGGAGCGTACCGTTGGCGCTGTTCTAGATGAGGCATTTAACGGTGCGAAAGGTCGAATTCTTTTAGCAACTTTTGCATCAAACGTATTGCGTGTCCAGCAGGCGATAAATTCTGCTTGTAAGAATGGCCGAAAAGTGGCAATTATCGGCCGCAGTATGATAAACGTTATAAACATTGCCAGAGAACTTGAATACTTACTCGTCCCTGAAGGAACAATAATTGATATAGATGAGATAAAAAACTATCCCGATAACCAGATCTTAATTTTGACGACTGGCAGCCAAGGGGAACCGATGTCTGCATTGACGCGAATGGCGTTGAGCGATCACCGAAAAGTAGCGATTACTCCAAGTGATACAATCATCATTTCTGCTACACCAATCCCTGGCAACGAAAAGTCAGTATCGAAAACGATTGATGCCTTATTACGTTTGGGTGCAGAAGTCATTCATGAACGTTCCATGGGGATTCATGTTTCTGGTCACGCCAGCCAAGAAGAATTAAAGTTAATGTTAACTCTGGTTCGGCCTCAATTTTTAATCCCAGTACATGGAGAGCATCGAATGCTGATTACTCATGGTAAGCTTGCACAAGACCTGGGAATCCCGAAAGAGAATATCTTTATAGGTACAAATGGACAGGTTTTTGAATTTGAGCAAGGCGTCGATGGGGTAACCGGAAAGTTAGCTGGGAAAGTAACCGCAGGCAAGGTTTTTGTTGATGGGTTGGGTGTAGGTGATGTTGGTAACATTGTTCTTCGTGACCGTCAAATGCTATCTCAGGATGGGGTTCTTATTGTTGTCGTTACGATGGATAAAGGATCAGGTGGCATTGTAGCTGGACCGGATCTGGTTTCTCGTGGTTTTGTCTATGTACGTGAATCTGGCTCCTTAATGGGAGAAGCCAAGCAACAGGTTAAGCAGGCCTTAGATAAATGTGAGGCCGGTCAAGTCACTGAATGGGCTGCGATTAAGACTAGTATCCGTGATGCACTGGGTAAATTTATTTATGAAAAGACCCGTCGGCGTCCAATTATTTTACCCATCATTATGGAAGTATAAAAATATTTATTGTGCAGGTAGATGTAAGTATCTATGCTGCAAACTTTCAAAAGGAGCCTGTCATCGACAGGCTCCTTTTGCCTTGCATCTGCCATGAGTGTGTTAAAATAAATCTTGATTTTATTAGTGAAATAATATAGTATATAAACAACTAACAACTTTGCATTTAAGATAGATTGTTAGGAGAAAAATGTATTTTAAGTATGTATGGATTATAGTAAGAATGAAGCTGGTTAATAATTCAGCGTATAGAAATGAATATTGTAAGCAAGTTATAGGTGGAGTCTGCACAACGGGCCTCATCTTTTCTTTTTAGAAAGAATTGTAGTTAAAGGAGGATTTATAATGGAGAAAATCAAGATTGGTGTTTTTGGTTTTGGGAAAACTGGTAAAGTTATCGCCAGCGAATTCTTGAATGACAATCTATTCACGCTAGTGTGGGTAGTGCGTAAAAGTCACGATGATCATCATAAATATGCCAGTCGACTGTTGGGATATGAGTTTGATGCAGGTGAGATTTTTACTGGTGAAGACATTGGCGAAGACTTTTTTTTAGAAAGACCAGTAGATGCTCTTATAGATTTTTCGGATTCTACAGGGATTTATTTATATAAAAGAGCAGCGGAAGCGGGAATTACAATTATATCTGCCATCTCAAAATATGAACAGGAGGAACTAGATCTGTTGAAGTCCTTTGCACAGTGTACGACCGTACTTTATTCTCCCAATATAACATTGGGGATTAATGTGCTGATGGTAGCGGCCCAGATTTTGCAGAAAATAGCTCCTCATGCCGATATAGAAATTGTAGAGGAACATTTTAAAGGCAAAAAAGAAGTATCGGGAACAGCACAAAAAATTGCAAACTCGCTTGGCCTCAATGTAGAAGAACACTTAAATTCAATTCGTGTTGGCGGAATTGTTGGCCGTCATGAAATCATCTTCGGGATGCCAAATCAGACCATACGGTTGTCCCATGAAAGCATAAGCAGAGCAGCCTTTGGTCAGGGGGCTATTTTTGCAATAAAATTTCTTATTGGAAAGCCTCCAGGAATGTATACCATGGAAACGATCATTGCCGAGATGTTCAGACAAAATATTCCTGTATATTAAACTCCATAAATGTAATTCGACATGCTCAGAAGAGAAGCAGGGAGTGGTATGATGATAGGTTTTGATCATAAAAAAGAAATAACCGCCTATATGCTGAAAAAAAGCCAAGACAAGGAAACATTGTGTTGGCTTTTTTCTTACGTTCTTTGAGCGTAATGCTGATACTTCTTTTGTTTAGTAATTATATTTCTACTTGTGTTTTAAATACAATAACGGCTGTACCACCTATCTGAACCTGTGTTGGTTCACCATTTTCTATTTTTACCTTTACATCTACTGTTCCAACACGTCCAATAGCTTCTCCCTGAATCCCCGTGAACGAAAACAAGGAGTTGTCATGTTCAACTAATCCGTGCTTAACGAGATAGGCTCCAAGTGGGCCGATGGCATTTCCCGTTACGGGATCTTCGGAAATACCAATAGCCGGTGCAAACATTCTGCCATGGGTTAAAATAGTACTGGGGCGGGATGCAAAAGTAAAGACATAATAACCATTACAGCCAATGGATTTACTTAAGTTACTTAACATGCTCATATTAGGAGATAAATTATGAAGCGTTGCTATGGATTTAATCCCAATCATTACTTTTGAGTGTCCTGTAGAAACGATCTGAATTGGACAGCGCTCGTCTATTTCCTCTTCTGCTAGACCGAGGGATGATAATAAGAGTTCACGATCTTTAGTGGAAAGGGGCTCAGAAAATTCGATAGATCCTTGCGTCATCCATATTGTATAATTGTTATTTTTTACAATATCGATCGGTAAAATACCAATCCCTATTTTCTGAATGACCCTTTCCGATCCGAGTTGATTTTCTATGGAGCGAGCGTAATGAGCTGCAATGGTGGCGTGCCCACACGAAGGTACTTCAGTCGTTGGCGTAAAATATCTAAGTTTCACATCGTGACTTGCGTCATCGGGTGGAAAAATGAAAACCGTCTCAGAATTATTAAGTTCTCGCGCTATACGCTGCATATCAAGTTCGGATAATCCTTGTGCACTTGTGATTACGCCAGCAGGATTCCCACTAAATTTTTCAGATGTAAACGCATCGATTTGATAGACTGTATATACTTTCATCAATTATGCCTCCTCAAGCTAGTAATTTTGCTTTTCTTACTTGTTATATTAGTGGTAAACTGGACATAAGTAAAATTCAATTTATTAAATGTAAGTATTGAAAATAGTAATAGGGAATGTCTTGTGAGAAAATTGATCAAGGATTCTGAAGTGATTTTATGAGGTGTATCATGGATATTAGGCATTTGGTTACATTAAAAACAATTGCACGGCTGGGAAGCTTTACAAAAGCCAGTGATGAATTACGTTACTCTCAATCAACGTTAACCATACATATTCAAGCGATTGAAAAAGAATTGAATGGAAAAGTGTTTGAGAGAATAGGCAAAAATATCGTAATAACTGAATTAGGTAATGAGTTGCTTTCTATTGCTGATGTCATAGTAAAGGCACATGAAAAAATTGAAACATTGAAAAATGGAAAGAATGTCAATGAAAGTACCATTAGAATAGGTGCTCAGGAATCTGTAGCCTTATATCGATTACAGCCAATCATGAATCAGTTTCAACAAATTTTTCCTCAAATAAAGATAATTCAAGTCTTAGGTCAGAAGTCTGAGCTAATTGACAAGTTATTAACTGGAGAAATCGATTTGCTATTTGTTATGCAGCGACAGCATGACAATGCTAATTTAGTAGCGATAGATTTGGTCGAAGAAAAAATGGGCATAGTGGGACTAGGTCAAAATCTGCATTCATTAGATGATTTGAAAAATAAGAACTTTGTGTTCATATATCCTAAAAATGATTGCAGTTATCGGAATGTATTTGAAAAATACTTAGGTGGTTATTTAGAGTCAAGAAAAAATAGTATTGAAGCGCTAAGCATAGAAGCTATAAAACAAAGTATAGTAATAAACTCTGGAGTTAGCATTTTGCCCTATAGCACTGTTCAACGTGAAATTCAGTCTGGACAAATAAGTTTTTTTGAGCTTGATTTATCTTTAGAAGATAAAGTTAGTACTCAACTGATCTATCATAAAAATAAGTGGCTTTCTCCTTTGTTAAAAGAGTTCATAAAACTGATAGAACAGGAAATGCATAAAACGTTATCAGCAACAAAACACAATGAGTGACTTTCTTGACTTCTTCAGGTTAGGACAACAAGGACTTCACCTGTAACAGTAGGAATTAAATTAATGGTGCCAGAGAATAAATAACCTCCATGAGCTCACTCTAAACCTGTGATTAATAAAATGATAACCGCCCCTATCCTCAGAGTGTTGAGGGGAGGGGTGGTTTTTTGGTGAAGTTCTACATAAATGGATAATTTTGATCGAAGAGGGATATTTATGTTGAAAAATATTTTAAATTATTATATTATATACTAATTGCGAATTTAGTACTTTATATATTAAATTCAATTTAATTTTCAGTTTCGAAAGGCGGAATAATATATGTATGAATTAATAAAATACGGATCAGTTGGGTTATGTCTAGTTTTTATAATATATGCTATCTACTTAACGGCAACAGGTAAAGCTAAGTTTCAACAAAAGAAAAAATAAAATATGATAACCGCCCTATCCTAAGAGTGTTGAGGATAGGGCGATTTTTGTGTTAGGCAAGGTAGAGAATGAGCCGTTCTTTTTAGGAGGATATTCTTTGCTGTATGGAGGGAAAGGGTCAATGTTATTAACACTGCGCCGTGTTACTTAACCTCCGCTTATAATAACATTGACCCTTTCCGGCTATTTAGATAGAGTCATGGGAGAATTTCGCTCATGCTTGAGTTTTTTAGCAATTGACTTATTTGAAAAATGCAAGATCAAGATCATGAGACACCGTGTTTCTTTTCATGCCCTGATATGGAGGGGTAGTGGGGACGGTACTTTTTTGACAACTTAATAAAAAACAAAGCATGAAATAACAATACTTTACAGATAATCATTATCATCATATAATAAAAGTAATCAAACAAACACATTTAATCTCCGAGTAGGGATTTTAGATAAGAGAGAATGATTATAAGAAAGGATTGATCATAATGAAAACTTGTTAAGGTGTATATTGCTATGAACATAAAGAAGACAGAGAATTTAGTAGTGTCTTATCGTCACCGATGAAGCCATTTCTAGTTTCCTTGGCCATTGTACTTGCACTAGCTGTGGGGACAAGTTTTTTGTAGAGAGTTTTGTAATTAATTACCTGACTAACGGTCGATAAATAAACCAATTTTAAAATCCCAGAAGCCTTCAAAGTGGCTTCTGGGATTTTAAAATTCTGTTGGGCACGAACGCACCGTATCATTGGTAACGGTGTAAGTCTTAAATTGATGATTGGATTAATCGTAAAGTCTTGAAAGAGGACAAAGAGACATGAGTTGAGAAAGATGAAGAAAATCAAGGGTGCTAGTCATGGAATTTTATGGGTCTGTAATTTCTGGGTTATTTTTCCTTAAAACATTTAAAGGGATAGGCTGACTGGCGTGGAATTAGTGGAAAGCACTTTTAAAATTGGATTTTACACTTTAAAGGTTTAAACATGGGACAGGAAGTGAGGTGGTAGCTTACATGACATCGGATGTAGTTCGCATATCAGTAAAAAACTTAGTAGAGTATACCTTGCGTTCGGGTGATATTGATACTCGCTTTGTGGGTACTAGCAGAGCGGTAGAAGGAACCAGAATACACCAAAAGCTTCAAAAGGCTGGTGGCGAGAATTATTTAGCAGAAGCCCAATTGAAATATGAAATGAAATACAAAGAGTTTTTATTTCTTGTAGAAGGCCGTGCGGACGGGATCATTATCGAGGATCAGCAGGTGGTAATCGATGAAATCAAAACAACGGCTGTTCCTTTGGAACGGATTGATGAGAATTTTAACCTGCTGCATTGGGCTCAGGCGAAATGTTATGGACTCATTTATGGTGAGCAAAACAATATAGAGCAGCTCGTAATTCAACTGACGTATTACAATATTGATACGGATGAAATAAAAAGATTAAGAGAAACCGTTAGTTTGCAGGAGCTACAAACGTTTTTTTACGGCTTGCTGGATACCTATTTAGTTTGGGCGAGACATCTCAAGGAATGGAATCTGTTGCGAGATGCATCCATAAAAAATCTGAAATTTCCTTTTGCAGCATACCGCCAAGGCCAGCGTGAATTAGCGGTTTCCGTATATAAAACCATTTCGGATAACAAAAAACTGTTTGTACAAGCACCCACCGGGATTGGGAAAACCATTTCTACCTTGTTTCCTGCCGTCAAGGCTATAGGAGAGAATAAAACGAGCAAGATTTTTTATTTGACGGCCAAAACCATCACTCGTCAAGTGGCTGAAGAAGCAGTGAATGCCATGCGGGGATGTGGTTTGGCCTTTAAATCGATTACGATCACTGCGAAAGATAAAATCTGTTTTAAGGAAAAGACCATCTGCAACCCAGACAACTGTGAATATGCCAAGGGGCATTATGATCGGGTCAATGATGTCATTCTAGATGTATTTGTGAAGGAGAGGGCATTTACACGGGAAGTGATAGAAGCCTATTCGCGAAAGTATATGGTGTGTCCATTTGAGCTTTCCTTGGACTTATCCATGTGGGCCGACTGCATTATTTGTGATTACAATTATGTTTTTGATCCCAGAGTATATTTAAAACGATTTTTTCAGACGAGTCAGGGTGATTATACCTTTCTAATTGATGAAGCCCATAATTTGGTGGATCGAGCAAGAGAAATGTTTTCTGCAGAACTAACAAAAAGCTCTTTCTTGAAGGTAAAGAACCTCTATAAAGGCCATAGTATTAGCAAGACCCTGGGTAAAATCAATACGGTTATGCTGGGAATGAGAAAGGAATGCAGTGAAGAGGGTTATTATACACAATTGCATCAACCGGAGGAAATCTATCCTTTGCTTTGGACGTTTGTTAACAAAGCGCCTGCTTTATTAACTGACAATCATAAAACAGAGGGTTATGATGCATTGCTGGAACTCTATTTTAATGTACTAATATTTTTGAAAATGGTAGAGTTCTATGATGATCACTATATTACGTACGTAGAAAAATCCTCGTCAGAGGTTACGCTGAAACTGTTTTGCCTTGACCCATCCAAGTTGTTGGGTGAAGCAGTCAAGAGAGGCAAGTCCAGTGTGTTTTTCTCAGCGACCTTGGCTCCGTTGGATTATTTTTGTGAAATATTGGGTGGTGAAGCAACGGATGCAAAAATTGCGTTCCCATCGCCCTTTAAGACCGAGAATTTATGTTTATTGGTAGCCGATCAGATATCCACAAAGTTCAAAAATCGCGAAAGTAGTTATGATGAAATTGCTCACTATATTCATTTGGTGATCCATCAGAAAACCGGGAATTATCTAATTTTTTTCCCATCCTATCACTATATGCAGGAAGTGCATCATGTCTTTTCAGAGTTGTACCCTGAAATCGAGACCATGATACAGACCAATGTCATGTCGGAAGAAGAGCGGGAAAATTTCTTAGATCAGTTCCAGCCAGATCGTAATCGTATGTTAGTTGGCTTCTGTGTTTTAGGGGGCATTTTTTCGGAAGGCATTGACCTCAAAGGTGATAAACTGTTGGGGACTGCTATTATAGGAGTGGGACTTCCCCAGATATGTATAGAGCGCAATCTTATAATGGAACATTTTAAAAAGAAAAATGAACTGGGATATGAATATGCGTATATGTATCCCGGTATGAATAAAGTGTTACAAGCAGCTGGGCGTGTGATTCGTTCGGAAGACGATAAAGGCGTAGTACTTTTGATTGATGCGAGATTTTCCAATTACTATTATAAAAAGCTATTTCCAGCAAACTGGCGTTATTCTAGGGAAGTGCGAAACGTAAACCAGCTCAATGCATTAATTCAAGCATTTTGGGATAAGTAAAGGATTCACAATTCGAATAAAGAGGTACAGGTCTAGGCAAGGGGATGTTCTGTTGATTCTATTGAAAAAATGTGACTAGGGGGTAGGATTGGGTTTTTTATAGAACCGTATTTAAGATTAATCGGGGGGAACCGTATCATTGGTAACGGTGAAAAAAGTAGAACTCCTGCCCAATTTCTATCAATTTCTCAATACGTGCTGATCAGACAGATGAAAGACAGTCAATATTATTTAAGGCTTGATACCATTGGAATGAAAACGGCTGCAATTTTCTTGTTTTAAAGGAATTTGTGGCCGTTTTCATTTCAAGTGACAAGGAGGTGGGGATTGCAAACTGAAATTATAATGCTATCATATGGAGTAAATGTAAAATTGGGGGGTACTAGAATGGATACAGTGACGATAGAAGCATTTCTTGCCGTTATACGGCACGGCAGCTTAACTGAAGCCGCTAACTCGTTATTTATATCGCAGTCAACTCTTAGCGGTCGTCTTGCAGAACTTGAACGGGAAGTAGGGATGATCTTGATTGATCGCGGACGTGGAATGAGAACGTTAACGTTAACTGATCAGGGGAAGGAATTTCTAGTGATTGCAAAAAGATGGGAGGATCTCGTTCAAGATACGAAGCGGATTCAATCTCAAACCCAGAGTATAATGCTGTCTATCGGGGCGGTAGATACTATTCATACTTATGTTCTTCCCTCTCTTTACCAAGCCTTACGCAAATATGGGAAAGACTTGAATGTTCGTCTTAAAACCCACAACTCAACGGAACTTTACTTACAGGTAGACCGCGGTGAAATAGATGTGGCTTTCACTTTGTTGGATTTACCAATGAGGAATATTATTGTTCGAAAGTTTTATTCGGAGCCAAGGGTAGTGCTGCGCAGAGAAATGCCGCTTAGAAATACTAGTGAGTTTATTGATGCGGAGAGCCTGGACCTGGAAAGCGAAATATTTTTTGAGGGAGACCCGGCCTGGCATACTTGGTATCAACGGTGGAAAGACAAAAACGGGTATCCATCTCTGCAGGTAGATACGGCACAATTATTGGTCTCGCTGCTGAATAAAGATGGGGCGTGGGCAATAGTTCCGCAATGCATTGCTCAAAAAATGGTGGCAATGGGACCATTTGCATACTATCGATTAGTTGATCCACCACCTGAGCGGATTTGTTATAAAATTCAGGCAAAATATCCAAAATCCAGCTCAATAGAAGGTATTAACATACTAAATAAGTGTCTTGATTCATTATTCAATAAGGATGAGAATTAAATATTTTTATTATTGTAAATAATTAGAAAATTTAAAAATATCGCAAAATCAGATTTTAAATTACGATTAATCCAATTTTACTATAGTTATAATTACGTATTACAATGTTCTTGAGCATAAGATTTTCAATATTTCCAAAAGACTGACAACTAGGCTTCATGAATGAAAAATGAATAGGAAGGGGTGATAAAAACGACGAAAATCCCCAAAAAGGGAGTGAGGCTTACTACCGATATCTTTAGGTGTTTATTTTTACAGAGAAATCCTTAGTCATTAACTTATGACTAAGGATAAAAAAACCATAAGATGTAGCACTTCCCATCAAAAGTAATATATCGGAGAATCAAACGCCTCAAAAGAAAAATGGAGTTATGTAATCATTTCCGGATGCAGAAACGTTACAAAAATAATTATGGGAGGATATAGTATGGTAAACACATTAAAAAGAACTAATATTCCACTGGCATATCAGATATTGTTTGCGCTCGTACTGGGTAGTATCGTTGGAGTTATTTTTTATGGTAATCCGCTAGTTTCATCTTATTTAAAACCTATTGCAGATATTTTTATCAGATTAATTAAGATGATTGTTGTTCCGATTGTCTTCTGTACTCTAGTTACAGGGATTGCCGGCGGCGATGATGGCGAATAAAAACATATTGGGCGATTAGGGATTAAAACTATATTCTATTTTGAAGTTGTGAGTTTAATTGCCATTGGCTTGGGGGTTATGGTAGGTATCTTTTTCCAGCCAGGGACAGGTGTCGACTTAAGTTTGTTGTCAAAGGGAAGTCTCTCCAATCTTGAAACTAATGTGCAAAAATTAGGCGAAAGCGGTCTCGTGAGTACATTTGTTAATATCGTTCCTACGAATATCGTTAGTGCTTTATCTAATGGTGATCTTTTAGCTATTATCTTTTTTGCGGTTGTATTTGGTTTAAGTTTACATCATGTTCCACAAGCAGGCAGAGATGTAATCCTTAAGTTTGCTAACGGAGTATCTGCAGGTATGTTTTGGGTTACAAATCAAGTGATGAAACTTGCTCCTTACGGCGTTTTTGCCACTATGGCGGTTACTGTATCTAAGTTTGGCGTCCAATCTTTAGTGCCGTTGGGGAAATTAACCCTTTGCACATATGGTTTGGTAATTGTCTTTGGCATTGGTGTACACGGAATAATAGGAAAAATGTTTGGTGTAAATATTCTTGACTTCTTTAAAATTATGAAAACAGAGTTTATTCTTGCTTTTAGTACGGCAAGTTCAGAAACCGTATTGCCGAAGTTGATTGAAAAGTCAGAGGCTTTCGGATCCCCCAGGTCCATAACGACATTTGTTATTCCGATAGGATATACCTTTAATCTGGTTGGCGGAATGATTTACGAGGGATTGGCAATTATCTTTTTGGCGCAGATGTATGGTATTGAACTGACAACCTTAGATCTCATTAAATTAGTTGCAGTATTAATGATTACATCAAAAGGAGCAGCAGGAATACCGGGCGGGGCGTTTATTATCATTCTTGCTACACTCCCAATTATGGGAATTCCTATAGAGGGGACAGCTTTTATTTTAGGCATTGACCGGCTTCTTGACATGGGACGAACTTGGGTTAATGTAATTGGGCATGCATTGGCTACTGTTTTGATGTCTAAATGGGAAGGCGTATACGATGCTGAAAAAGGAAAGAAATATCTTGAAGGCGTAGGCAATAGTTAAGAAGATCATGCAAAATAACAGGTGGTATTGCTGTAATAGATGTGGCCGCTCTGATAGACAAAGATACATGTCTGTTTAGTATATGGATGGAGACACACGGGGACGTTGGGGCGGCCCAAACTAGGAGCCTGTCAAATGAATCATACGGCGGCTTTTAACATGTGAGAATAGTAAGTGACTGAATCGGCTAACAAAATCATTACTGAGGCAGGCAGTTATTTTCAGATGAATTATTAAAAGAAATTCGGGAAGCGTTTTACTATGTGGAAGATGATCCCACTATTGGTAAAAGACTTTTCTTTGATAATGCAGGAGGTTCATTCAGACTCAAAAAAGCAGTAGAACAATTTTCAAAAATTGATGCGATTCCAGATTGCCCAGAGCGCAATCACAAGATGGCATTATATTTACAAAAAGTACAAGAAGACGGGACAAATGACGTAAGAACTATTTTTAATGTAAAAGGCGGCAGCGTTTTTGCTTCACTTACAGCCTCACAAGCCATGTTTGATATGGTTCGAGCTGTTGCGGAAAATATAAGTGGCAGCAATATTGTAACAACGGTACTGGAACATCCTTCGGCCTATGATCCAGTCGAATATTATGCGAAACTGACAGGCAAAGAATTCCGGGTAGCAAAAAGCAATCCTGTAACGGCTGGCGTAGATGTAGAGGAAGTTGTCAAATTAGTAGATAAAGATACTTGTCTTTTGAGTGTTATGTATGCTTCAAATATCTCGGGCGCTATCTTCGACATTGAAAATATAGTAAAAAAGGCCCGTGAAATTAAGCCGGATTTATATATTATTGTAGATGCAGTACAGCATGCACCTCATGATGTAATCAATCTGCAAAAAATCCCCGTTGACGGGATTAATTTTGCTCCGTACAAATTTTTTGGGTGCAGAGGTTCAGGAATTGCCTGGTTATCTGATAGAGCAGCTGCGCTTCCTCATCATAAGTTAATTGCCAAACCAGCTGGAGACTGGGAGCTTGGCAGCCCTGCACCAGCGCAATTTGCCGTAGTCACTGAAATAGTAAATTATGTATGTTGGATTGGCAGCAAATTTATTGACAGCAGTGACCGTCGTGAATTGTTTGCTCACGGCATGTCCCGCATTGCTTTGCAAGAAAGAGCATTAATGTCCAGAATGCTTAATGGAACTGATAAAATCCCAGGTCTAAGAAATATAAAAGGAGTTAAAATATTTCTGGATTATGAAGACTTTACCAAGAAAGATTTTATCATTGCCATGGGTATCGAGAATCTGGGATACAACAAACGGTGAGAGAGTATGAAAAGAGAGGGGTCATCGTATATGAAAGAGTAAACACCAGCCCTTATTCAAAGCGAATGCTTGAATCATTCAGTATGGACGGTGCCATCAGAGTCTCACCACTTCATTGCCATACCATAGATAATATTGATACATTTTTAAAGGCTACAAAGGAACTTGTCGATTCTGTTAAAGCTCGCCGGGATATCTAGGAATGCTGGCGTGGGCAGCGGTTTTTCCAACTCCATCATTAGCAAAGGGAGTGTGAAATATGGAAAAAGAGGGGCTTTTACAGTTTTGGATGGAAGCGTTGCCGTTTATCAAGCAAGCTCAGCCTTATGACTCAGTTAATTTTATTGCTTGTGCGGTGCCAATATATGATAAGCAGGATGAAATTTGTGGCGCAATAGTTTTTACCGAATCGGTCGAGCGATATGACACCATGAAAGTGCTAGCAAGGAATTTATCAGCCGGCATAGGTGATCTAGCTAGTACTAGCCGACATGGCTCATCAGGTCAATACATTAGCTGCCGAATTAGAAGTAACGGCTTGAAATCTCTGACTTAATGGGGGGCAGATATCGCGCTGCATTCAAGCTGCTTTTAAAAAACAATGAAAACCGGGTGGGCTTAACACTCGCAGGAGTAGATGCCCTGAGTAAAGCTGGACATAACGTGCTGGTGGAAGAAAACCCAGGGATATGCGTATATGTATCCCGGTATGAATAAAGTGTCACAAGCAGCTGGGCGTGTAATTCGTTCTGAAGACGATAAAGGCGTAGTACTTTTGATTGATTCAAGCATTTTGGGATAAGTAAGGATTCACACTTCGAATAAAGAGGTACAGGTCTAGGCAAGGGGATGTTCTGTTGCTTTTCAATAAGATTATATTTAGGTTGGATGAGCTTGACAATTCGCCAATCAAATAAATTATAAATATTATAGATGGATGGGAAAACACTCTTTAAACGAGTGTTTTTTTATATAATGGATGGTTATCACTAATTAGAATGAATATTATTATGATCTATTTGGGCAAATGAAGTGCCCATTGGGCATCCGGATTGCTGCTGCAACTCTGGAGTAATAATAAGTTCTTGATACTATAAAAAAACTGTTTGACAAGAACATACTTATAAAGTACGATTTGGATATATCGTACACGAAATATTAGCATAGAAAATATTTGTAGACGAAACATATAGAAAGGCGGTAAAAATGGAAAACTTACATGATGGCGCACAAATTACAAAACTTTTTCAGGAAGTAATGCACCTTTTCAGAAAAAGGATGAGTAAAGTTTTTGAAGATATAGGTATGACTGCACCTCAAAGCATGGTTTGTGTTATCTTAAGTAAAGAAAAAGAACTTAAGATAACAGAATTAGGTACGAGGCTTAGTTTATCTAATAGTACGGTATCAGGGATTGTCGACAGGCTTGAGAAGCAGGGAATGGTAGAAAGAAAAAGAAGTGAAAAAGATAAAAGAGTCGTTTATGTCAGTATAACTCCTGCTTTTACGGAAATGCACCAGAAATTTCATAAATGGCTAGAGGAAAATATTGAACAAACAATGAACAAAGGCACTCCCGAAGAACTTGCTAAAATATTTGTGGGCTTAGATGCTTTAAAGAAACTTCTAGGCAACCGAGAAGAATGAATGAGCTCACTTATATCATTTAAGATTGGAGAGCGAAGTAAATGCTTAAATTGTATAGATTCCTAAAACCATATACAACATATATAGCTGTTATTATCATATTATTGTGTGTGCAGGTGCTTTCAGATCTCTATTTACCCACCTTAATGGCAGATATTGTTGACAATGGCTTAGCGAATAAGGATGTTGATTATATTCTTCATCTTGGCCGTTTTATGTTACTTATTGCGGCAGGAGGAACTTTATGCGCAATTCTTGCAACCTATCTCTCTTCAAAAACAGCCGTTGGTTTTGGAATCATATTACGTGAAAAAATTTTTACTAAAGTGGAAGAGTTTTCTTTGCATGAGTTTGATAAATTCGGAACGGCCACACTGATTACAAGAACGACTAATGATGTGACTCAAATTCAGCAAGTATCGGTTTTGATCTTTAGTATGATGATTACTGCGCCTTTAACTTGTATTGGTGGAGTGATCATGGCTCTGCAGCAGGATAAAGAGTTAGCCTGGGTACTTGTAGTTACAATTCCTATCCTGTTCACTGTCATTGGTATTACTTTGAAAAGAGGTTTGCCATTATTTAAGGTTATGCAGAAAAAAATAGATAAATTAAATCTTGTGCTACGAGAAAAGATTACGGGCATTAGAGTGGTACGTGCTTTTAATCGTATTGAAAAAGAAAGAGTGCGCTTTGATGATGCCAATGCAGACCTTATGGATAACGCAGTTAAGGTCAATATAATCATGGCTGTACTAATGCCGGCAATGATGCTGATTATGAATTTAACAACGGTAGCAATTATTTGGTTTGGTGCGATTCGAATAGAGGATGGAACCATGCAGATTGGATCACTGTTAGCATTTATTCAATACGCTACTCAAATATTATTCTCATTACTCATGCTTGTCATGTTATTTATTATGGTACCACGTGCACAAGTTTCGGCAGTAAGAATCAACGAAGTGCTTGCAACGAATCTTGACATCGTTGATCCTGAAAAAATAGAACTAGCCAGTAGTGAAAGAGGTTTTGTAGAATTTAAGAAAGTTTCCTTTCGGTACCCTGGCGCAGATCAACCAGCGCTGAGCAATATAACCTTTAGCGTAAAACCAGGAGAATTGACTGCAATTATTGGAGGTACTGGTTCAGGGAAATCCACGTTGGTTAACTTAATTACACGTTTTTACGATGTTGAAAGCGGTAGTATTTTGGTTGATGGTGTTGATGTTCGTGCAATGAGCCAGCAAGCACTTCGTGCTAAGATTGGTTTTGTCCCTCAGAAAACAGTACTTTTTTCAGGTACCATTGCTGAAAATATAAAATACGGAAAAGAAAATGCGACGATGGAAGAAATTGAACATGCAGCTCATGTTGCACAAGCAACAGAGTTTATCTTAGGGGTAGAAGCAGGCTTTGATCATGAGATTGCCCAAGGAGGAACTAATGTTTCTGGGGGACAAAAGCAACGACTCTCAATTGCCCGTGCTTTAATTAGAAAAGCGGAGATCTATATTTTTGATGATAGTTTTTCCGCACTTGATTTTAAAACAGATGCAAGGTTACGTGCAGCACTCAAACCTGAAATTGCGGATGCTACGGTTTTTATTATTGCGCAAAGTATTTCAACAGTTAAGGATGCTGATCGAATTATCGTCTTAGATGCAGGACAGATATCTGGCATTGGCACACATAAAGAATTGATCGATACCTGTAAGGTATATGGAGAAATTGTAGCTTCACAGCTTTACGAGGAGGAATTAGCATGAGTGAAGAACGTAATGCTGATAAATCCAAAAAAGGTTTTGGTTCAGGGGGCCCAATGGGATCCCTGGGTAAACCGGTAGAAAAAGCAAAGAATTTCAAGGGGACATTTTTCAGGCTGCTTGGATATTTAAAGCCTCAGAGAATTAAATTTAGTATCGTGTTTATCGCTGCCATTTTAAGCACAATATTTAGTATTATTGGCCCCAAGATCATGGGCCGGGCGATAACGAAAATAGCAGAAGGCTTTGAGGCCAAAATGATAGCTTTAAAGATGCATCAGCCTATTCCAACTATGGAGTTCACGTATATTGGTCAGATCGTATTCATTCTGTTAGGGTTATATCTTATTAGTGGGGCATTTAGTTATCTGCAACAATATATTATGGCTGGAGTTGCCCAAAAAACAGTTTATAATATGCGTAAAGAAGTGGATGAGAAGCTTTCACGCTTGCCGCTTAAGTTTTTTGATGGAAGAACACATGGGGAAATATTGAGCCTAGTTACCAACGATCTAGATAATATCTCAACGACTCTACAGCAAAGTCTTACTCAACTCATTACTTCCATTGTGACAATTGGCGGTATTATAGTTATGATGCTTTCCATAAGTCTCTTATTAACATTGATTGTTATTCTGACGTTGCCTCTCTATATTGCAGTAACCATGATGATTGCCAAACGCTCTCAATCACACTTTGCTGCTCAACAAAAATCATTAGGGGAACTTAATGGGCATGTTGAAGAAATGTATACGGGGCATAAAATAGTTAAGGCTTTTGGCCGTGAGAAGGAATCCACCGAAACCTTTAATTCTATTAATGCTAAACTCTATACTGCTGGCTATAAAGCACAGTTTATTTCGGGAATAATCATGCCTTTAATGAGATTTGTCAGCAATCTAGGATATATTATTATTAGTGTTGTTGGTGCTCTATTTGCAATGAAGGGTATCATTACAATTGGTGATATTCTGGCATTTATTCAATATTCAAGACAATTAACCATGCCAATCGTGCAAACTGCCAATATAGTGAATATTATTCAATCAACGGTGGCATCTGCTGAGCGCGTCTTTGAACTGCTCGATGAGGAGGATGAAGTACCAGATAGTGCTGATGCTAAGGTGATAGCCTTCCCTAAGGGAGAAGTAAAATTTGAAAACGTAGATTTCAGCTATCAGGAAGAGGTACCCCTTCTAAAGGCCATCAATATTGATGTCAAACAGGGACATACAATCGCCATCGTTGGGCCAACCGGTGCGGGTAAGACAACACTGGTTAATTTACTGATGCGCTTCTATGAAATAAATTATGGTAGAATAAGGATAGACGGAGTAGATATCCGAGATATAGAGCGTGGTGCACTGCGTAGTATGTTCGGGATGGTGCTTCAAGATACCTGGCTCTTTAACGGTACTATAATGGAGAATATCGCTTACGGTCGTGAAGGTGCGACAGAGGAAGAGGTTATACAAGCAACGAGAGCTGCTCATGCCCATCACTTCATTAAAACACTTCCTGATGGCTATAATACAATCATAAATGAGGAAGCTTCGAATATCTCCCAGGGACAAAAACAGCTTCTGACGATTGCTCGTGCAATCCTGGCAGATCCTACAATCTTGATTCTTGACGAAGCTACAAGTAGTGTTGATTCAAGAACTGAGGTTTACATTCAAAGAGCGATGACTGAACTTATGCATGGAAGAACTAGCTTTGTTATTGCCCATAGACTGTCTACGATTAGAGAGGCCGAATTGATACTGGTTATGAACAAAGGCAGTATTATTGAAATGGGTAACCATAAGGAGCTTCTTGCTCAGAACTGTTTCTATGCAGATCTGTATAACAGTCAGTTTGTAGGATAAAAATAGGGCCATTGAATTAACAACGCTATGAATTATCAATTGTCGATTATCTCAAAAGTAGGGAGTACATCACCTTGCATTTTTTGAGGGTAACAAGGTCAATGGGAGACGACTCTAAATTCAAATCTTGAATTTAGAGTCGTCTTTTTTTTGAGATTGGAGCGTCATATCATATTTTGATCGTTCAACAATATCAACGTCAGATAAGTCAAAAATAGTTTTTAACAATAAATATTTGAACACACGAATAGGGCTGATGGCATTGCGCCCATTATCTAGACAAATTTTATTGATCAGTTAATTATAAACAAAAGAAAAATCAATTAACTCGTTAATTTTTCGCAAAAGGTTATCCTTGGGAAAGACCAGATCATAAATAGCCATATATGGACTTAAACACAATCTCTGTTGCCGTTCAATCACAGTATCCACCTATTTAATTTTGATCGGTCTTTTTGGGAGTTGAATTGATAAACAAGGCTAAAGATATCGTAGCTTGATCTTAAACTTTAATCTAATTCTAATCTTTGTCTAATGAGAGTGTAATGTTCCAAGGGTATTATAAAGCATCAATCAAAATGAGGAGTGAAAAGTCGTTTAAAGAATAAATAGAAAAGATAAAAGTGGCGCTTCTATAGGCCATATAGTTTTAGTCGGCAAACTATTAGGGTTTCTAATATTTTAAAAAAGGATGATGCTATTGTCTACTAACAAGCTTTTATGGATAACAGTTATGGCAACATTTCTGATAAAGTCTTTGCTGGCGTATGTGATTCCGTTCACTGGTGATGAGGCCTTATTCTATACATGGGGAACGTTTCCGGATATCGGCTTTTATGATCATCCGCCAATGATTGGCTGGCTGCTTGCTCTAATTATGAAATTTAGCGCAAGTCCGTATGCCCTCCGCCTCCCACCGCTTATGTTCCCGTATATTGTTAGTGCTGTTATTTATAGTCTGTTAAAAGTTCTCGATAAAAATCTCGCTCGCTGGGCGGTAATCTTATTTTTAGTATCACCGTTCAATATGATGAATATATTAGTTACCACCGATACGCCGCTTTGTTTGTTTGTTTCACTGTCGGCGGTCTGCTTTTATCACGGTCTGCACCGTAATAATCTGCTGTACTTAATTTTAGCAGGGATTTTCCTCGGGGGCGCTTTTTTATCAAAATATTTTTCAGTCTTACTTCTCATTGCCTATGGCTTCTATGTGCTGATTTATCAGCGTAATCGCCGGGGATTTGCCGTGCTTGCCGTTGTGGTTGTTTGTACCATACCTTTTGGTCTGCTGAATCTATACTACAACTACACTCATGCCTGGTCGAATATTATGTTTAATGTATTTAACCGAAATCACGATATAGGCACCTTTAAGTTTGGATATTTCTTGGCTTATCTGGGGCAATTGCTGTTTTTGCTGACGCCTGTTGTGATCTACTTCTTACTTCGTCCGGTGAAATTAACGCGGCAATTTGTGGCTGCAGAGTCACTCCGACGTTACCATTCCATTTTATGTTTTGTGCCTCTGGGCATATTTGCCCTGCTGTCTTTCACCAAATCAATTGGCATTCACTGGCCGCTGGCTTTCATACCATTTGTGTTCATTCTTACCATCTTTCGCTTTAATGAAGCAACTTTACGCAAAGCGTCGTTGTTGGTGGCGGGGTGTACGTTTGCTATAAATTTCTTAATAGCGTACATCGTGATTGAACCACCTGAAAAATTGACACAAAGCAAGACTTATCAGCAAGCGTTATTCTATCTTAAACCCCAGGCAGTAGTGGATAGCCTCAAGCCTTATACTAAGGATTATATTTTGACTACCGAAAGCTATTCTAAGTCGGTATTGCTCTATTACTATACAGGTCAATATATAAGTGTCTTTGGGCCGGGTTCGTTTCACGCCCGCCACGATGATATATACACTGATTTTCGGCAATTTGACAAAAAAAGTATAATAATTGTTTGCACCAAGCCGCCTGATAAGAATAAATACATGCCGTATTTTCAAACCGTTTCTGTTAAAGAAATAGGGTTAGATAATACAAAATTGTATTTGATCGAAGGTAACGCATTTAAGTATGAGGTTTACCAGGAACAGGTTTTACGGCCGATCAAAAATAACTATTATCAGATTCCGGCGTGGCTACCAACGCAGGGTAATTATTTTATCGACAAATATTTTCCGGAAGAATATATAACGCACTAATTTTAACATTATATGAGGTGAAGCTATGTTTATGTATGATATATGTGTGATTGGAGGATGTGGGCATGTCGGATTGCCCTTATCCATAGCGCTGGCTGAGCGTGGCAAAAAAGTAATAGTCTATGATATTAACACAGAGTCAGTAAATACCGTAAGACAAGGGAACATGCCCTTTCATGAAAAAGGTGCTGGTGAGGTGTTGCAAAAGGTACTTGCTGACAGCACGCTGAAACTTTCAGATTCGCCGAATGTAATTTCTGATAGTGAGATTGTAATTATGATTATTGGCACACCAGTGGATGAACATTTAAACCCGAAATTCCAAGTGATGATTGATTCTGTGAATCAGTGCATTCCTCATTTTCGCAATGGACAAACCTTGATTTTGCGTAGCACAGTATATCCAGGTATTAGTGAGCGGGTAAATGATTGGTTACGGGAAGCGGGATTAGCCATGAATGTTTGCTTCTGTCCAGAACGGATCTTAGAAGGTGAGGCTATGGCTGAGCTATACTCCTTGCCACAGATTATTTCGTCCTTCACACCGGAAGGCTTGCAAAAATGCCGGGATTTATTTGGCTTGCTGACGGATGAACTGGTGGAAGTGCAGCCAACCGAAGCGGAATTGGCTAAGCTGTTTACCAATGTCTGGCGGTATATTAAATTTGCTGTCGCTAATCAATTTTATATGATTGCCAATGATTATAACTTGGATTTTTACAATGTACATCATGCGGTAACACACCAGTATGACCGTGCTAAAGATTTACCGAAAGCCGGCTTTGCCGCCGGGCCTTGTTTGTTTAAAGATGCGATGCAACTGGGGGCTTTCAATAATGGTAACTTTTATCTGGGGCATTCAGCCATGCTAGTCAATGAGGGGTTACCAAATTATGTAGTGCAAAAATTAAAAGCAAAATATCTGCTAAAAAATATGACTGTAGGTATTTTGGGCATGGCATTTAAAGGCAACTCTGATGATATCCGTGAATCCTTGTCGTACAAATTGCATAAAATCTTGCAAGTCCATGCGGGCAAGGTTTTGAGTGAAGACCCTTATGTGACTGATGCTTCCTTGCTGCCCCTAGCGAAAGTCATTGAGGAAGCCGATATTTTGATTATTGCGACACCACATAAACAATATAGAGAGCTGAATGTTCCGGAAAATAAGATTATTGTCGACATCTGGAATGTGTTGGGAAGAGGAGGTCTAATATAATGAAGCTGCTTGTCACAGGTTCAGCCGGATTTATAGCCGGTTATCTGGTGGAAGAATTATCGAAACGCGGCCATTCGGTTGTAGGGATTGATAACTATAGTAAATATGGCCCTGTAGAAAAATCGTATGATCATCATCCCAATTATATTTTTGCCCAAGGCGATGTTAAGGATACTAAGCTGATGAAAGAACTAATCGCTGACTGCGATCAAGTTGTGGCAATTGCGGCGATGATTGGTGGGATCACTTATTTTCATGAATATGCCTATGATTTGCTCGCAGAAAATGAGCGAATTACTGCAGCTACCTTTGATGCTGCCATCTGGGCACATCAACATAAAAAATTACAAAAGATAAATGTCTTATCCTCTTCGATGGTGTATGAATCTACTATCGTTTACCCCAGCCCGGAAGGCGAACAATTACGATGCCCGCCGCCGCTGTCTACTTATGGGTTTCAAAAGTTGGCGTGCGAATATTTTGCTAAAGGTGCCTGGGAACAATACAAACTTCCCTATACGATAATCCGCCCATTTAATTGTGTGGGAACTGGTGAACGAAGAGCTAAAAATGAAAAAGAAATTTTTTCCGGAAATGTTAAACTAGCCATGAGCCATGTCGTTCCCGATCTGGTGCAAAAAATACTAAAGGGGCAAGATCCGCTTCATATTTTGGGTGCTGGGAACCAAATACGTCATTACACCTATGGCGGTGATTTAGCAGAGGGAATTGCGCTGTGTATTGAAAGCAAAAAAGCAGATAATGAGGACTTCAATCTGTCAACATCGGCTTCGACTACTGTATTAGAGCTGGCAGAAGCCATTTGGAACAAGGTAAATAGGGACAAGCCATTTCGCTACATATCGGATACACCATTTGTGTATGATGTGCAAAAGCGGATACCTGCAGTAGAAAAGGCGAAAAGATTGCTTGGTTTTGAGGCTAAGTCGAATTTAAGCGATATGCTTGATGAAGTCATTCCCTGGATACAAATGCAAGTTAGGGCAGGGAATATTTAAATATGTAAAGGGGCGGAATTAAGACTCCCCTACAAACAATGAAACAGAGAGGTTTTTAACATGCTTGATTTAGTTGTGCCAGTATACAATGAAGGGGCAAACATCGTAAAGCTGCTTAATCAGATAGAGATCAGTATCAAGACAGAAAAACAATTCCCTGCATAATCCTTCAAGATGTAACATTTAATTATTTTACCGCTATACGGCATATGTTGCAGTAATAGCTAAAAAAGGAGGAATCGTATGCATTCTCTGGCTATGTTTATAAGTCGGATATTTTTAATACTTCCGAATACTATTCAGTCACTGATAGCAAAATTTGTAGGATTAGCTGTCTGGGCAGCTGTATCGAGTCGCAGAAAAAGCATGATGTTCAAAAATATTCGCGAAATTTTCCACACAACTGAAAGTGAAGCTTATCAAATTGGAAAAGCAAGTATTACAAGATTCGGTGGTATGCTGGCAGACTTATTGCAATATCCACGCCTTTCAAAAGAAAATATTGCAGAAATGGTCAACTTCCAAGGACTTGAACATTTGAAGAGCGCTCTAGATTGCGGCAAAGGCGCTGTCATGGTTACAGGCCATTGCGGCAACTGGGAGCTTCTTGGCGCGGCATTGGCTTATCAAGGATTTCCTATGGTAGCCGTAACCAAGCGTCAAAGAAATCTAAGTTTCGATAGATTTATCAATGTGTTCCGCCATATACTACCTGATGTCACTGTGCTATATAAAGACAACTTACGCGATGTCATTCGCGCATTGGGTGAAAACAAAATACCTTTAATTTTTATTGACGTCGACGGGCATGACACCGGAGTTTTTGTTAAATTTTTCGACCGATGGACTTCTACTCCGCCCGGCGCAGCAGTTCTAGCGAGAATGTGTGGCTGCCCAATAGTGCCTGCATTCATCAGTCAAGCCTCAAACGGCAAACATCACATTACACTACAAGCACCTATTTGGGTAGACAATTCCGTCAATAAAGAAACGGTCATATACAATACAATGCAGCACTTGTCTTCCATATTAGAACAACATATTCGCCGCTTGCCCCACGAATGGTTTTGGCTCCAGGATCGTTGGCGTACTAAAAAAAACGAATAATGGCTTGTGAGCCATTAGTGAAAATGGACAGTAAAAAGCTTGGGAAAACGCAATAGATCGCCGGTATCCTTCCTATTTATTGGAGCTGGCAGAAGCTATTTGGGAAAAGGTGAATGGGGACAAGCCATTCCGCTACATATCGGATACACCCTTTGTTTATGATGTACAAAAACGGATACCTGCCGTAGAAAAGGCGAAAAAATTGCTTGGTTTTGAGGCTAAGTCGGATTTAAACGATATGCTTGATGAAGTCATCCCCTGGATACAAAAGCAAGTTAAGGCAGGGAATATTTAAATATGTAAAAGAGGAGTCCTTTGATCAGGACTCCCCTGCAGACAATGAAACAAGGCGGTGATAACATGCTTGATGTAGTTGTACCAGTATATAACGAGGGGGCAAATATCCAAAATTTTCTTAATCAGATAGAGAGCAGTGTCAAGACAGAAAAGCGGCTTACGATTATCTATGACTGCGAGGATGATAACACCTTACCTGTTGTGAACGAGGTACGTTTAAAGTATAACTTTCCAATTTTGCTAAAAAAGAATATCTATGGCCGCGGTGCGCTCAATGCTATAAAAACAGGTTTACATACCTTTGAAGGCAAAGTAGTGTTAGTTTTAATGGCCGATTTATCAGATAGTCTGGAAGTAGTGGATGAAATGTACGATAAAATTGTAAAAGAGGGCAATCATCTCGTTTGCGGTTCACGGTATATGGAAGGCGGGAAACAATATGGGGGACCGTTCATTAAAAAAACGTTGTCCCGCCTTGCCGGTGTAAGTCTTCACTGGGCAGTAGGGATTCCTACCCACGATATATCAAACAGTTTTAAAATGTATCATAAGGCTGTCATTGAATCTATTCAAATTGAGAGTACCGGTGGCTTTGAAATCGGCATGGAAATTACGGTAAAAGCATATTTGAATGGCTATCGAATAACTGAGGTTCCTTCTTCCTGGTATGACCGGACAGCAGGGGAATCACGTTTTCTATTGTTCAGATGGTTGCCATTCTACTTGAAATGGTATTTATTTGCACTGTGTAAAATATGGTTTAACGTAAAATATGTACAGGTCCAGCAGAATAAAGGAAAAAATGTTATCCCCAAATAGCGGACTGTATAATCAGTTTCTGCGCTATTTTTGTGTTGGCGGTATCTCTGCTCTGGTAGACTGGGGCTTGTTTTACGCTCTCCACCTAATGGTCGGGCTTCATTATATTGCTGCGGCTTCCGGCAGCTTTGTAGTATCAGTTATCGTCAATTTTTTCTTGGGAAGAGAGTTTGTCTTTAAAAATCAGTGTAAGTTCAATGCCAAAATTGAGGCATTAAGTATAGTAGCCATGAATACGACCGGATTGCTGTTTGACCTATTGATTATGTCCTTAGCTATTAAATTAGCGCATGTACATCCGGTGGCAGCCAAGATTGGAGCTACAGGCCTCGTGTTTATCTGGAATTTTTCCATACGAAGATGGTGGCTGTACCGACAGACTTTTTAATATCACCTGGTGATCAACATAAGCGGGCACTTCATAAAATGCGAATGGTCAATGTCTATGCTAGAGGTTTGAATGGAGCATTCTCGCTAGCTTATGGAAAATAAATTAAAACAAGAAAGGGCGGATGCGGATGAAAACCTTGTTGGCGCCGTAAATCTGCATAAATCTAAAGATATATGTCCTAAAGAAGCAATGCTAAATGGATATTTAAATCATAAAACAACGCTACTTAGATTTTATTGAGAATAATTTAGACATCTATATAGGTTAAACAAAAACACATTTCATACTGTAAGTTGTTTTTCGAAAGACAATGGAAGATGCAGTCTAATTGTAGTACCTTCACCTGGTATACTTATCAACTCAATGACACCATCGTGCTGCTCGGCAATATATTGTGCAATCGATAGACCGAGGCCGGTTCCACCTGTAAGCTTTGAACGAGATGTATCAACCCGGTAAAAACGGTCAAAAATCTTGGATTGGTGTTCTTGTGATATACCAATTCCAGTATCTTGAATCGTAATAGCTAAGTAAGTGCTGGTTCGGTGTGAGGCGATCGAAATGGTTCCACCGATAGGCGTATATTTGATACTATTTTCGATAAAAATTCGTAACATTTGCTTGATGGAGGCAGAATCAGCATAAATAACAGCAGTATCATTTTTAATTAAAAGTATACAGTGGTTTGGGGCGATAAGGCGAGTTTCCTGTACGATTTCTTTAATTAGATCCTTTATATCGAGGTTAGACTTGTCCAGAACCTGTTTACTTTGGTCGGCTCGTGCCAAAAAAAGTAACTTCTCAATGAGTTCATGCATATTGGCTGCTTCCGATTTTATTGCGCTGATTCCTTCCTCTAAGACAACAGGATCTTGTTTACCCCAACGGTCCAGCATATTTGCATAGCCGCTGATAACCGCGATGGGAGTACGCAGTTCATGAGAAGCATCAGCAGCAAATCTCTGCTGCTGTTCAAAGCCCATCTGAAGCCGATCTAACATATGATTGAATGTTTTTGCCAATTTGTGCAGTTCATTATTGTTATCACTAATAGGAATGCGCTTACCTAGGTCGTTAATCTCGATAGCTTTAGCAATTTCCGTTATATCGCGAATGGGTCGCAAAATATTGCGGATGATAAATAGACCTAACATGATGAGAATCAATAGTCCGAGGAAACTGCTTGCTTTCATGATATATGATAAATTCTCTAGAAAGTCATCATTTTCTGCGATTATTTTCAGAAAGTGCAATTGATATGAATGTTCATTTAGTTGTACCGATTGCTTTAGGGAATAAAAATGAGTATGGTTCACCTCGAAGTCTGGCAACACTTTTTCACTAAGTAAAGCATTCTCAAAAAGATGAATGCCTTCCTGATTTTTCATCTGAAGTTGGAGAGCGCTAAGTTTGTAGGGAGAATTGTCTAGTAGCAAGGTGTTTTGGTCGTCAAAGACCCTGAGGATAACATTGGGTACGAGAATATTTTCATTTAACATATGTTCATCCAAGGAATGACCCTCTGCTATATAACTCCTTACGTTATTGGCACTTATAGCCAGGTCGTCTCGTGCCTGAGAATACAAGATATATTGTACTCGCCAGACTGAAATTAAACTGATGATGAATAGAATGCACAATGAAATTGCGATATAGAGTATTGATAATTTAATCGAATTGGGTAAAGCAATACTCTTAATCTTTGACCACATAGCCTACTCCTCTGACCGTATGGATGTATTTTTCTTCGAACTGTTCGTCTAGTTTGCTGCGTAAATAGCGAACATAGACATCTACTACATTTGTATTTCCTGTATATTCATACCCCCAGACCTCTTGTAGAATGTGTTCGCGTTCCAACACGATGTGCTTATTGCGGATCAGATATTCGAGGAGGCCATATTCTTTTTTTGTCAATTCCACGGGCTGTCCACCGACCTGTGCTTCGTAACGGTTTGGAAATAGGATAAGATTTTTTACTATTAATTTTCCTTCGTCGGCTATTTGGCGCTTGCTCACATTTTTACGAAGTGTTGCACGGATTCGGGCCAGAAGTTCTTGAATGGCGAATGGTTTGGTTAGATAGTCATCGGCGCCAATATCTAACCCCGCTACTGTATCTTCGATTGTACTTTTGGCAGTTATCATAATGATAGGGATTTCCGATATATCTCGAACCCGACGGCAGATTTCGATACCGGTCATCTCCGGAAGCATGATGTCTAATAAGATGAGATCAAAGGTTTCTTGGATAATCCGGTCTAGAGCTCGGCGACCGTTGGTTTCAATGATTGTTGTAAAGCCTTCGTGTTCCAGTTCCATTTGCAGGAAACGGGCGATTTTCCACTCATCTTCCACTCATCTTCCACAATTAATATAGTTGTATTTTTCGTCGACATGAAAACGATCCCTCCTTAAATAATACTTCTTAATTATATAAGAACATTTTTTTGTACAGATAGGAAGAGCAAATAACTTTTTTTAATCTAATTCTAATCTTTGTCTAATGAGAATGTAATGAGATCAAAATGAGATGGGAAGAAGTCGTAGTGGATATTTTCGATCCTTCGCTTATAATAACATTGACCCTTTCTGCTGTAGATAAGAAAGTCACTGTGTCGAAGGACCTGTCCCCCTTGACATTTGAGGTTGCTTTTCACACGGTCTGACGGTTCTTTGACTCAAATAGTTAAAATTCGCCGTTAAAGATGATGCGCAAAACCGTATCACTGATAACAGCGAAGAAACTCCTGTAAGGATTCTAGCGCGAATCCGTGCAGGAGTTTTATGTTTATGGTCAATATCAAGAAGATAGATTAAGGAGAGTAAATTTCGATTATTGAGTTGACTCGCCGGAGCTGTCCCCTGTTTTATGAAATTCTATAATTAACATGTTACATGAATTAACAGTATTATAACTGCATAAATATTTAACGAGGAATACAAGCTGCAAATATTTATGCTTCATCAGTATGTATATGCATATAATGCTGACCCCATTTTTCCATGTGTTCTAAAACGGGAATGAAGCTTTTACCTGTAGGAGTTAGGCTGTATTCTACTTTTGGCGGCATTTCATTATACACTTGACGGTTTACCAAATGATCTCGCTCAAGATCCTTAAGATGTTGTGTGAGCATTTTTTGTGTCAATAGAGAATCATCAAATGCATTTTTTAGTTCACCAAAACGCATTACATTATTTTGTGCTAAGAACCAAATAATGACAGTTTCCATTTACCAGATATAAGACGTTGGGTTAATAATATTGGACAATCTTTTTCCCATTCTTTCATAAAAAGAATACCTTCCTTAAGTAATTGTAATTACAATAAATAATTGATAGTTACTTAAAGTATACCATACCACAAAAAGGTACATATTTCTAGATAGTCCACTAGATAGTATACTTAACGCGGGGGTGTTAATATGAATCAAATAAGTTTGGGGAAATCTTCATTGAAGGTCTCTCAGATAGGCCTTGGTTGTATTAATTTTGGGACTAAAGTTCATGAGGAACAAGCATTTGAGCTAATGAATGCATATGTTAGATGCGGTGGTAATTTCTTTGATACAGCTAATAACTATGCTGTTTGGAATGGTGGGGATGGTAGTGAAAGTGAAAAGACTATAGGACGGTGGTTAAAAAAAGAAGGTAACAGAGGCAATATAATACTTGCGACCAAACTCGGTGCAAAGCCAGGCAATATGAATGTTAATGATTTTACAAATATGCAAGGATTAGGTAGAAAAGTAATCCTAAAGAGTGTACAAGAATCCATAGAAAACTTGCAATCAGACTATTTAGACTTACTATATCTTCATGTGGATGATTTTAAAACGCCTCAGGAAGAAACTATGGCTACTTTATCAGAGTTAGTAGACAAAGGATTGATTAGAGCAATTGGCTGCAGCAATTTTTATACATGGCGTATAGAAAGCGCTAGAAAAATTTGTGAAAAATACAATTATCATTTTTTTAATGCAATTCAACAGCGATATAGTTATCTAACTCCAACCATTGATACGGATTTTTATCCTCAAGTTGCAGTGGATCAAGGATTGCAGAAATACATCGAGTATTATAGAGACTTGACATTGGTTGCGTATTCGCCTCTGCTTAAGGGGCAATATAATCAGCAGCAGATATTGCATGAGGGTTACGATACATTGTTTAATCAAAGAAAATTAAAGAAACTGTTAGAAGAAGAAAAGAGTCCTAATCAATGGGTTCTAAAATATATAATGCAGCAATTCGGTGGTAGTGTTGCACTGCTTACTACATCTTCAATAGAACATTTAATGGAAACTATGAATTGTTCTATCTAACATAGCAACTACCCTTAGGTTAAGGTTTGGTGAATTGCTATGGTTATAATTGCTTCTGAAGACAGTGCAAAATGGCCTCAACCCTTTGCGGGGTTGGGGCTTTGTTTTGTTATAAAAATAGTTTAATGTTAGCTCGTTCCAGTCAGTCTTATCAGTTTAGCAAGTTTCTCGGCTGTATTTTCGTCGGGAAACGGTGTATAGACGACTATTTTTAGTTCCGGCGCCGCGGGGAGTGACAGTACTGTTGGGCGCAGAACTAATCGCCCCACTTTAGGGTGATTGAATTCTTTTCGCTCCGGAGGAGTTGTTGCAATGTCATATTGCTCCCACCACTCTCGGAAAAGGGGATTGGCGCATTTTATGTTTTCAACAAATTCTATATACCATGATTCCCCAATATATTGATCGGTACCAAAGCGGAATACCGCGAGGCACCGCCTGGCAAGGGTTTCCCAGTTTAATAGCCTATCTGTCATGGCGGGATGGGTAAATAGCAGCCATACGAAGTTTTGTTCTTGAGCAGGTAGGGTTGAGAAATCTACGAATACTTCACAGGCGCTACGATTCCACGAGACAATATTCCAGCAACGGTCCAATGCATAGGCAGGACAAATACCAAAAGCATCAAGTATATCTTGTAGACCAGGGATAATGGGAGGAGTGTTTTCATTGCGTTGTGGCAGAGAGGGAGGATGATCCCGTGCCAGCAAGAATAGATGCCGACGTTCTGCCCAGTCCAGCTTGAGAACGTGGGTGATACTTTCTAGTACTTGTTCGGATACCGTGATTGGACGCCCCTGTTCTAACCAAGTATACCAAGACACGCCTACTCCTGCCAGTTGTGCGACTTCTTCCCGACGAAGTCCGAGGGTCCGCCTTCTTAATGAGACGAGGAGGTTATACTCTTTAGGGTTTAGCCGTTCACGACGGTTGCGCAGGAATTTAGCCAATTCGATTCGGCGGTTCTTTTCCACAGCTTGGTTTACCAAACAGGTAGTATTACTCATAGGATAAACTCACTCCTATTATTAGTATGATGCCTTTGAGATAATAGTATCACGAACGTTAGGCGAAAACAACTGGGGGGGATATGGGATATGAACCGACGTGAGATGTGTCTTATTTGCAAAGAACAATGCCCGGTAAACGCGGTAGTTCTTGATGATCGCAAGCGCCCATATGTTGACTCTCATAAATGTGTTGGGTGTGGTGCCTGTGAGAATGCATGTCCGCTAGATGAGGCAGCTATAAAAATAATTTCAATATAAGAATTAAAGGAGATTAATAATATGAAAACAAGAATTTTAGGGAAATTTGGTCCAATAGTATCGGCAGTTGGCTTAGGTTGTATGGGAATGAGTGAATTCTACGGTAAAAGCGAGTATGCAGAATCGCGAAAGACTCTGTTAGGGGCCCTCGAATCTGGGGTTACCTTTCTGGATACGGCTGATTGTTATGCTAACGGTCAAAATGAAGAGTTGCTGGGTGATATTCTAAAAGAATGGTGCGGTGATGTATTTGTAGCTACTAAGTTCGGCATCGTAAGAGAACCAGGGGTTTATGAACGACAAATTAGTGGACGCCCCGAATATGTCCAACAGGCGGCTGAGGCCAGTTTGCGGAGGCTGAAAAGGGACGTAATTGATTTGTATTATCTACATCGGATTGATGTAAACGTTCCAATCGAGGAGACGATCGGCGCAATGGCTAATCTGGTCCAGCAGGGCAAGGTCCGATACATTGGCATATCCGAGGCCTCGGCATCCACTATTAGAAGGGCTCACAGCGTGCACCCACTGACGGCGGTTCAGTCAGAATACTCGCTTATGACCCGCCATATTGAAAATGAAGTGCTGCCGGTTCTGCGAGAATTAGGTATCGGTTTTGTTGCATACAGTCCTCTATGTCGCGGTCTACTTACTGGGCAATTGAATCAGGCTCTATTGGAGAAGGAAAGCGATTTCAGGAAAAGCATGCCGCGCTTGCAAGGTGAAAACTTAGTCCATAACTTAAAACTTGCTGATCGGCTAGCAAAGATTGCCGAGCAAAAGGGAGTGACAGCCGCCCAGATTTCGTTGGCTTGGGTATTGGCAAAAGGTGAAGACATCGTTCCTATTCCAGGCACCAAGAGGCACAAATATCTTATGGATAATATAGAAGCAGTAACTATTGAATTAAGTGCTGAAGAAATCAGTGAAATTGAATCTGCAGTACCTATAAAAGCTGTGTTAGGAGACCGTTATACAGAAGCAGGGATGGTAGGAGTGGAAGCCTAATGAAGTATGTGGATTCTAAAATAAATGTAATCCAGTTCTATACGGAGGAGCGTCTATGGGTAACTCAATGAAGAAAATAGCTTGGGTGGGAGTTGGGCTGTTGGTAATCGTTCTATTCATCGGTTGCCAGGAAATAAAATCTTTGGAACAAGTGTTACCTAGTGAAACTGGCCAAGATCAAATAGCAGATGCTATACACACAGACACAAATACAATAGATGGATTTCGTTCGCCGACTGCGATCGCTTTTGACTCCGCAGGCACAATGTATGTGGCCAATTGGAGTGGCGGGACGGTAGAGCGAATTACCAGGAATGGTCAACGTTCAGTATTGGCCTCAATAAGTGGCTCGCCAGCGGGACTAGCCTGTGATGCAGCTGGTTTTGTCTATGTTTCGGACTACAAAGATAGCATTTATCGGGTCAGTCCGTCTGGTGATATCAGTGTTTACGCAAAAGGCCTGCATACTCCAACAGGTATTGCCTTTAACAGAAAGGGTGACTTGTTAGTGACTAACCGGAGTAGTGGGGAGATCGTCAGAGTGGAATCAGGTGGAAAGAGTAGTATTATCGCCCGGGGGCTACATACTCCGGTTGGTGTAGTTGAACATGCAGATGGAAGCTTATATGTGGCTAATTATGGGTATGGCATAACAAGGATTGTGGCTGGAGAAATTCAGACAATATCAACTGAATTTCAGTCAGCAGGCTGTGGTATTGTTGCAACAACTAGTGGGGAAATACTTGCAGTAGATGCCAGTGGTGGGACTGTAAAAAAGATAACTGCTAATGGGAGAGAAGTCACATCCATTGTGAGTGGTTTGAAAAGTCCTGTAGCACTGGCCTTCAATTCGTCCGGGCAGCTCTTTGTCGGAACGTGGGGAGATGGGAGTGTCCGTCGATTAGTCTGGTAACACGGAGAATCCTGTATTGCCAATTCACTAAGTTTTACAAGAATTTGGCAGGATATTTTTGCTTTTTATGGAATCTCATAGTTTATCATTTGTGGGTTTATTTGCATTTGGGGAACTGCCCTCTGAATTTACTATGGAAGGTGAGGTTTTAGGGACGGCTTAGATATAATTTTGTAGAAAATTATAGGAAGAAGTGAGGTAAGATGATGAACTACAATAAAACTATTTCACCGTGTTACGTCAATTAAGAAGCGGAAGAAGTTTGGAAAAAGTAATAGTTAATCTTTACGCAAAAGGTTTGGAAGAAGATGAAGCAGAAAAAATAGCCAATAAAGCCTATTGTAAATATAGGGAAGAAGAAAGTCAAAGAGAACTTCAGGAAAGCTATACAAAGCCATTAATACCTTTACCCTTTTTGAAATCAATTACTACAAAAATTATTGCATTTGTACTGTCAATGTTAGCAGGACATTTTATAAATCCTAAACTTTTGACAAAACAGGATGAAAAAAGAGTAGAGTAATCTTGATATACAATGTCCAGATAAAAGCAACTATTTTAGAATAAATGGGAGAGATATGGGGACAGACAGTCCAGCGGGGCGGTTACCCTCGTCGCCACCATATAAATCCAGATTTTATGAAGTCACGAATTTCGTGGCTTTTTTGCTTTATGTGGTTTTAGAAGGTTTGGGATAGCTTCACTAGCTAAAACCCGAATTGTCGTAATAATAGAGATAAATGGATGGTAAAACGAGTTGTTTCAAGATAAAGGAAACAGTCTTAGGGTAAAAATTCAATTGACATTATAATGTTTTAAACACTATAATGCGATTAACACATATGTATTGATTTAAAATAAAGGGGATTTTTATGAATAAATTAAATTATGGCCGTCATTTGCCGGCATTTATATTATTATTTTTAGCTAAAGAGAGTACACATGGTTCTAGGTTGCTTAGCAAAATGAATGAGTCCATGCCATATATTAAAGCAGATGGGCCTGCTATTTACCGCGCACTTTCTGAATTAGAAAAATCAGATGCTGTTGAAGCTTGCTGGGATACAGCAAATCCAGGAGCTGCAAGAAAGTGTTATACCATAACAGGACAAGGACGTAGGCTGCTTAAAGAATTTAAAAATGATATTGAGGAAAGAAAAAGAAATCTTGAATACTTTCTATCTGAGTTTGATCGATTAGATTTTTAGGAAAAGGTGGTGTGAAATGGTATCAAGTGTTTTATATTCAGTTGCCGGAATTTTATTGCTAGTTTCATTTATTAAGGACAAGAACAAAACTAAAAAAAGCATCAAAGTTGCGTGGATGTCATTTGAGAAATTGGTTCCAATTGTGCTTGCAATGATGCTTTTTATAGGAATCACCTTGGCTGTTCTTAACCAAAGTGTAATTACAACTCTGATCGGATCAGAGTCTGGTGTGTTAGGTGCAATTATAGCATTAATAATTGGGTCTATTGTATCACTTCCAAGTTTCGTGGCATTTCCTCTAGGAGGGACGTTGCTTAAAGCCGGGGCTGGCTATATGCAAGTTGCTGCATTGGTTTCAACAATCATGGCTGTTGGTATTGTCTCTTTTCCAGCAGAGATAAAATATTTTAATAAGGATATCGCTGTAAAACGAATTGTTTTATCATTTATGATTTGTATAGTATTTACTGCTGTAATAGGGATGGTGATGTAAAATGAAACTATTGAAAGTATATAAATGGGCACTACTATTTCTTTTAATACAAATAACAATCTTTTTTATAAATAATAAGATTGGTAAAAATGCATTTGATATTACACTATCAAATTTGAAGGAAATGCTTTTATTAATTCCTCCGATCTTTATTATTATGGGCCTGATGGATATCTGGGTTCCAAAGGAAACCTTGATAAGATATATGGGCCATGGATCAGGGGCAACTGGACTTCTCATAGGTTTCGTACTTGGAACTATAGCGGCAGGACCATTATATATAGCATTTCCAATGGGGGTTCTTCTCCTAAAAAAAGGAGCGAAGTTGTCCAATGTAATATTTTTTCTAGGCGTATGGTCAAGCACAAAACTTCCTATAGTAGTATTTGAAGCAGCTTCATTAGGAGTAAACTTCACATTGATTCATATAGCAATCAGTATACCTTTATATCTTCTCATGGCATTTTATATTGAGAAAACAGTCTCTAAAGAAGCTATATCATTAATTGTTGCTAATGCAGATTAAGTAAAAAATAAGTTGACTCGAAAAATAAGACTATCTTTATATAGATAAGAGTTGTAAAGAAAGTTGGGGACGGTCCTTTTTTGACAACTCTATGTTGACGAAAAGGAACATCCCGTGCGCCAAGAAGCGCATGGTGTATAGCGGGTGGGACTCCCGTCTGGAAAG
>NZ_JAJHJB010000020.1:0-101801 GCF_020819555.1 Pelosinus baikalensis | reverse complement strand
GTACGGTGGTGTGAGAGGTCGCTGGATAAAATAATTATTCAGCTCCTACTCGATTATCAGAATTTATAAGTTTAGAGGATGAAAAAAATATAAAATTTGTGAACCATAAACGCACAATGCCGCTGATGCGGCACACAAAGGAGAGCCAAGATTAAGTTATAAATACCCCCTTTGCGTCCTTCGCGTCTTTGTGGTTCGATTTTTTTTGTTTAAAGTATATCAATCTTTTTCTATTTCGTAATCACTATAATAGGTTCGAATGAATGATTAGAAAAATTTAACAAATAAGAATAGGAAAACCAAAAAAAATGTCGAAGATTATGTAATAATAATTCTTTTATTTCAAAAATTCCCTAAATTTCCAGTTCTTGATGTTTTATATCAATAGATGAAGATGCTGAATCAGGAGTGATTATGATGAATAGAGAATATATACCAAAAAGTCCATTGGGTATTGCAATTATTTATATTTTATTAGGCAGTGTATGGGTTTTGTTTTCGGATAGCATGATTGAGCAGATATTTAAGGATATAAAGATCATCACTGCTTTATCCATAGCAAAGGGCTGGTTTTTTATTTTATGTACGGGGTGGTTACTCTATCGTCTTATTAAGCAGTCTCAGAAAACATTGATGACACAAAATATTGCTCTTGAGGTTTTAGGTGAAGAGCGTTTAGCGTCAGAAGAAGAATTGCGGCAGCAGTTAGACGAACTACTCAGTCGTGAAGAGGAAATTCGCAGACAAAACTTAGTGCTGGTTTCGTTAAATGAAACTGCTTTGGGGCTTATGAACCGTCTAAATTCAAATGAGTTATTACGAGATATTGTTGTAAGTGCAGCGAAACTTATTAATACGCCTCATGGATATGTATGTTTAATCGATGAAGAACAGGGAGTTTGCAGAAGGCTAATCGGTACAGGTGCCTATGAGGGGGAAACTGGTCGGCTGGATAAGCTGACGGATGGGCTGGTTGGGGAAGTGTACAGGATTGGGGAAATTAAAATGGTTGATGATTATAGTACATGGGAGAAACGTTTTACAGACCCCTATTTTGACAATATGCATTGTACGGTACAGGTGCCTTTTAAGTCAGAAGGAAAAGTATTTGGTACATTAGGTCTGTCCTTTGCTGAGCCAGAAAGAAAGTTTACGGTAAGTGAACTTGATTTATTAACACGTTTTGCTGAATTAGCTTCTATCGCTCTTGATAATGCCAATTTATTTACTACTTATAAGAATGAGCTCATAGAGCGCAGACAGACCCAAAAAGCCTTGCAGATTTCTCAAGCCAATTATCGGGCGATATTTGATGCAGCCAGCGATGGAATTATTGTTCATGATGCTGCTACAGGGGAAATTATCGATAGTAATCAAAAAGTTGAAGAATTGTATGGTTGTTCTCGTGAGGAAATGATTTCACGAGGCTTAGATAGACTGGGTAATCAGCAATTACCTTATAGTGGAGATGATGCTTTAGAATGGACTCGCCGAGCTGCTGTAGGGAAATCACAGCTATTTGAATGGATGATTCAAAGGAAGAACGGAGAAAGCATCTGGGTGGAAATTAATTTAAAAAATGCCGAAATCGCTGGAAGACAGTGTATATTATCTGTAATCCGTGATATTCGGAGACGAAAGCGAAGAGAAATCGAGCTTCATAAAATTCAGAGTAACAATCAGGCATTGATTAATGCCATTCCGGATAATATGTTTCTTATACGGTGTGACGGCATCATAATGGATTGCAAAATAAATTGTCCGCATTTGTACTATTTATGCTCTGATGAAATTATTGGGGAAAGTGTTTTTCAAGTCTTTCAGCCAAACCTTGCCGAACAGACGATGAACGCAATCGTGGAAGCGATTACGCGTGGCAAGTTGCAAATCTATGAATTCCAAATGACAAAGGAGCAAAACCAATATTATTTTGAAGCACGGATTGTACCAAGTGGTGATGAAGAAGTTCTGGCGATTGTTCGTGATGTAACGGATCGAAGGCAAATCGAGGAAAAACTAGCTTATTTGAGCCATCATGATGCAATGACTGGTTTATACAACCGGGCCTATTTCGAAGAAGAAATGCGAAGAATGGGTGCTATACGCAATGTGGCTGCAGGGATTATCATTTGTGATTTAGACGGCTTAAAACTTGTGAATGATACGTTAGGTCATAGTATGGGAGATGAAGTTTTAAAAGCTGTCGCTGATGTTCTTAAAAAGGCATTTCGTCCAAAGGACTTAATTGCGCGAATTGGTGGGGACGAATTTGCCATACTGCTTCCTTCTAATTCACGATCTGCTTTTAAAATTGCTTGTTCTCGTATTCATAAGTTAATCGAAGAGTACAATGGCAATAGACCCATTGTACCTCTTAGCTTATCTATCGGATTTGCTGTAACCAAAGAAACTCCTACGGATATGAATGCTTTGTATAAAGAAGCAGATAATTATATGTACAGAGAAAAACTGCAGCGTCATCAAAGTAACAAACATACAATTGTTCAAGCATTAATGAGTGCCTTAGAAGTTCGAGACTTTATTGCAGGTGGGCATGGCGAGCGCATGAAGGAATTAATAGTGTCTTTGGCAAATGCCGCGGGTTTACCTAAGCAAAGACGTGAAGATCTTCGCCTTTTTGCTCAATATCATGACTTGGGGAAGGTTGGAATCTCTGATGAGATTTTATTTAAGCCGTGTCCTTTGACGACAGAAGAATTTACAATTATGAAACAACATTCAGAAATTGGTTATCGTATCGCTCAAGCCACTCCTGATTTAGAGCCGATTTCGGAGTGGATACTAAAGCATCATGAAAGGTGGGATGGAACAGGATACCCTTTAGGTATTGAAGGTGATGAAATTCCTGTGGAATGCCGTATTTTATCCATTGTAGATTCTTATGATGCTATGACCAATGATCGTCCTCAACGCAAAGCAATGAGTCATGAAGCTGCAATCGCCGAACTGCGCAAATGCGCAGGCAGCCAATTTGATCCTCATTTAGTGGAGTTATTTATACAATTGCTAGATTGAAAAAGATATTTTGAAACGCGAAGATGCGAAGTCCTTCGCGTTCTTCGTATTCCTTCGGATCTTCGCGTTTCGTTGCTTTTTCTCTATTTATAAAAAATATAAAGATTATTTTTACCGATGTAGTGAGACAATTACATCGGTATGTTTTATAAGTAGAGGGAGTATAAGTATCGTATGTGAAAAACATACGATTTTATGAACCACAAAGGCACAAAACCGCTGGCGCGGTACACAAAGGGAACACAAAAAAATATAAAGCCCTTTGTGTCCTTTGCGTCTTTGTGGTTCAATTGTTTTTATGTTTTAAAGAGTACGCAGCATTTATAAAAAATAAAATAAATTAAGACAGGAATATGATATGAGTATGTCCAATATAGAAAAAAGGAAAATTTTTACAATTAAATAAACCTCCTCATAAAAAAAAGTCATGCTGGGAAGTGGTCGTGCATAGTATAGGAAATGGGCTGCATGAGTTTTTTGTGGCATGGGTAGAAAACGAATGGGGGATTTATGTTATGCGTAAAAAGGAATGTATTGCTATGATTTTAGCAGGTGGGCAGGGAAGCCGGCTGGGAAACCTGACACGTAAGATTGCAAAGCCTGCGGTGCCCTTTGGCGGTAAGTATCGTATTATTGATTTTCCTTTAAGCAATTGCCACAACTCTGGAATTGATACGGTGGGAGTTTTGACCCAGTATCGTCCTCTGGCTTTGCATAGCTATATCGGAATCGGTAGTCCATGGGACTTGGATCGCAGAGATGGCGGGGTGTATGTTTTGCCTCCTTATGCCCAGGAAGGTGGTGCAGAATGGTATAAAGGAACAGCGGATGCAATTTATCAAAATTTAAATTTTATTGATATGATCAACCCCAATTATGTATTGGTCTTATCAGGTGATCATATTTACAACATGGATTATTCACTGATGCTGGATCATCATAAGAAACAAAAAGCAGAAGCTACTATTTCGGTGATTGAAGTACCTTGGCATGAGACCTCACGCTTTGGCATTATGAATACGGATGAACAGGGCAGAATTACAGAATTTGTTGAAAAACCTAAAGAAGCGAAGAGTAATTTGGCTTCTATGGGAATTTACATTTTTAACTGGCGTTTATTGAGAAAGAGTTTGGAAGACGACCGTAAGAATGCCCTTTCCAGCCATGATTTCGGCAAAGATATAATCCCTAAGTTATTGATGGATGGTCATCGTTTATATTCATATTATTTTAAAGGGTATTGGAAGGATGTAGGCACAGTAGAAAGCTTTTGGGAAGCGAATATGGATTTATTGGCGGATGAGCCAGAGCTGGATTTATATAATCCTAATTGGCGGGTTTATTCTGTAAATCCTACCAGGCCGCCTCATTATATTGGCGCTACGGCAAAGGTCACTCGTTCTTTGGTGAGTGAAGGCTGCTCAATTTTAGGTGAGGTGGAGCATTCTGTAATTTTTCCCGGTGTACATATTGAGGAAGGGGCCATAATTAAGGATTCTATTGTTATGCCCTATGTTACCATTGGCAGAGGCGCGCAGATTTACCGAGGGATTATCGGACGAAAAAGCTTAATCGAAGAAGGTGCTTTGATTGGTTCAATCAATCACGAAGGTATATGTGTCATTGAGGAAAACATCGTCATACCTAGTGATGCTGAAATTCTAGAGAATCATATGATAAGTAAACAAAAACAGGTGGGATAAGATGCAAAACGTTATGGGAATTATTAATTTGAATCTTGGTCAGGATGTTTTAAAAGAGCTAACTATGGGAAGGCCATTAGCGGCTCTTCCTTTTGGCGGCAGGTATCGGTTGATTGATTTTATTTTATCCAATATGGTGAATTCAGGAATGCAGAATGTAGGGATTTTGGTGCAAGATAAATACCGGGCATTAATGGATCATTTGCGTTCGGGGAAGGAGTGGGATCTAGCCCGAAAAAGAGATGGGTTATTTATTTTACCTCCTAGCCCTAATCCTTGTTCATCAGGGGGATCCCGGGGAAGTGTGGAAAATTTTTATAATAATTTAGACTACATTGAAAGCAGCAGGCAAGAATATATGCTGATTACTGGCAGTCATATTGTCTGCAATTTAAATTATCGTAAGGCTTTTAAGTTTCATAAAGATATGAATGCAGACATTACAATCTTATATAAGGAATATGATGCAGAGGATGAACTTGAACTTTCCCAATATACCATCCTGGATTGTCAGCCTGACGGCCGAATTAGCGACATGGGCAGCCAATCATCTAGAACTGCATCCCGTAAAGTTTCCATGGAAATGTATCTGATTGAAAAAAGATTATTGGTAGAGTTGATTAAAGACTGCCAGGCACGAGGCGGCTGGGATTTTGTAAAGGATGTTTTAATTAAAAATGTAGATAAACTAAAGATGTTTGGTTATTCTTATAAGGGGTATGCGGCCAGGATTGATTCAATAAAAAATTATTATCGTCATAATATGGATTTGCTAAGGCCGGAAAAGTGGGAAGAATTATTTTTCAAATCAGGACTTGTGTATACCAAAGTAAAAGATGAAGCCCCGGTCAAGTATAAGGAAAATGCCAGAGTCTTTAATACCATGATTGCCAATGGTTGCATCATTGAGGGACGAGTGGAAAATAGTATATTATTTCGTGGTGTTAAGGTACATAAAGGTGCATATATTAAGGATAGCATTATTATGCAAAAATGTGAAATAGCTGAAAATGTGATTATTGAAAATGTAATCTGTGATAAAAATGTTTGTATTACTCGAGGGAAATGGTTAAAAGGAGAGAAGAGCTATCCTTTGGTAGTGGCAAAGGGAACTATAGTATAAGTACAGCGGAGTGAGCAAAAGATTATCCTTCAGAATTAGTCATTTTCAGGAGGTTTTTTTTGTTGATGGATAAAGAAGGATTTAAAGAAGCTTATAGCAAAAAGTTACAAGCCCTGCATGGTAAAAGTCTTGAAGAATCCAGTATTCACGATCAATTTATAGCGTTGGGGAGCCTGCTGCGGGATTATATCAGTCCAAATTGGATAAAGACCAATCAGCAGTATAAGGCCAACGGCGATAAACAAATCTATTATTTTTCAATTGAATTTTTATTAGGTAAATTGCTGGATATGAACCTGCTCAATTTAGGAATGAAAGAGGTTTGCCAGACTGGACTTGCAGAACTGGGGATTGATTTATCTGTATTATTGCAGGAAGAGCCGGATGCAGGACTTGGCAATGGGGGGCTTGGGAGACTTGCTGCTTGTTTTCTGGATTCCATGGCAGCCTTATCACTTCCGGGGCATGGCTGCGGTATTCGATATACCTATGGATTGTTTGAGCAGAAAATAGTAAAGAATTATCAAGTGGAATTACCGGATAACTGGTTAAAAGATGGTTATATATGGGAATATCGTAAAACGGATAAAGCAGTAGAAGTTGCTTTTGGCGGTCATGTAAGAAGCGTAGTAAAAGCAGATGGCAGAACCTATTATCTTCATGAAAATGCGGAAGTGATATTAGCGGTTCCTTATGATATTCCTATGATCGGATACCAAAATAATACGGTCAATACTCTTAGGTTATGGAGTGCGGAATTAGCACATAACGACTGCTCTTTTGCATTCCGTAATCGGAATGACTTCTTAAAAGCGATAGAATATAAGAACTCAGTCGAGCGAATTTCTAAGTATTTATATCCCGATGACACACATCCCGAAGGGCGTCTGCTGCGATTAAAACAGGAATATTTTTTTGTTTCAGCCGGATTACAAAGTATTCTAAAAAGATTTAAGTCCGCTAATAATAGGATTAAACTATTTCCTGATAAAATTGGTGTACACATTAATGATACGCATCCAGCCTTAGCTGTTCCGGAATTGATGCGAATCTTAATTGATGAGGAGAATCTTGGTTGGGATGAGGCTTGGCAGATTACAACTATGACCATATCCTATACCAATCATACTGTGCTGCCTGAGGCTCTTGAAACCTGGCCCGTGGAGATGTTTCAGAACTTACTGCCTCGGATTTATATGATGATCGAAGAAATTAACCAGCGATTCTGTAAGGAACTTTGGGAAAGATATCCTGGACAGTGGGGACGTATTAGAGATATGGCAGTGATTGCCGATGGTGTAATACACATGGCACGTCTGGCGGTAGTAGGCAGCCATAGTGTTAATGGGGTAGCGAAGCTGCATTCAGATATTTTGCAACAATATCTGATGCATAATTTTTATCAATATGATCCTACTAAATTTCATAATAAAACCAACGGCATTACTCACCGTCGTTGGTTATTAAAAGCGAATCCGCTGCTTACGGATTTAATTAATAATGCAATTGGAACCCACTGGATTGCTGATCCAAAAGAACTGCTGCTGCTGCGTAAATACTCCCAAGATACTGTTTTTAAAGAACAATTAGCGACCATAAAGCTTAAGAATAAAATAAAGCTGGTTGATCATATTTATAGTCATTATGGGGTATCTGTGAATCTTCATTCTATTTTTGATATACAAATTAAACGGATTCATGCTTATAAACGCCAAATATTAAATGTATTGCATATTATGCATCTATATAATGAATTAAAAATAAACCCTCAATTAGACATGGTACCACGCACTTTTATTTTCGCTGGAAAGGCGGCACCAGGCTATTATATAGCCAAACAAACGATCAAATTAATTAATATCTTAGGTTCTGTCATTAATCATGACAAAACAATACAAGATAAACTAAAAGTAGTTTTCATGGAGAATTATAGTGTCTCCTTAGGCGAAATGCTGTTTCCTGCAGCCGATGTGAGTGAGCAAATTTCTACTGCCAGCAAGGAAGCTTCTGGAACCGGAAATATGAAGTTTATGATGAATGGGGCTATTACAATTGGAACATTAGATGGTGCTAACATTGAGATCAAAGAAGCAGTTGGCCCGGAAAATATTATTATTTTTGGTCTCACAGCCCGGCAGGCTCTTGATTACTATAAGCATGGAGGCTACAATGCCTGGGATGTCTATAATGAAGATATGCGGGTCAAAAAGGTAATTGAGCAGCTGGTAAATGGGTATTTGCCTGATGAAAAAGAAGAATTTAGACCCCTGTATGATTACTTGCTGCGTAATAATGATGAATTCTTTGTTTTAAAGGATTTTGCAGCTTATGCTGATGCTCATCAACGGTTAAACGATAAGTTTCGCCAGAGACAGCATTGGCAGTCTATGTGTCTGGAAAATATCGCCCATTCTGGTTTGTTTTCCAGTGATAAAACAATACGGGAATATGCTGCGGAAACTTGGCATCTGGGGAAGTCAACTATAGGAGGATAAAATAGCAGTGAGAGTATACTTGTGCGTAAAGTATGCTCTCGCTTTATAATGAGTTCACAAAAAAAATGTAACGATGCGGCATGAATTTACAAAAAAATGCAAAAATTTTCGTTTGAAAAAAGAAGGGATTTTCTGGACGAATGGACAAGTATACGATAAGAGAAATCATATAATTTTTTTACAAAACAACAAAATTATCCAATACCGTTACATATAAATATTGTAATTTTGAATAAGGGGGACAGGCTGCATGTTAATGGATAAAGATGAATTCAAAGCCATTTTTGTAAACAATCTGCAAACGATGTTTGGTAAAGGGATTGAGGAAGCGTCTATTAATAATAAATATATGGCCCTAAGCCGAGTTATTCGTGATTGCATTAGTAAGAATTGGGTGGAGACGAATAAAGAGTATAGTGAGACGGGTGTAAAGCAGGTTTACTACTTTTCCATGGAGTTTTTACTGGGAAAAGCACTGGATATGCACTTAGTCAATGGAGGAGTCAAGGAAATCTATCGAGAGGCCCTGGAAGAACTAGGGATTGACTTAAACGAACTGGAAAAGCAAGAAGCAGATCCGGGGCTGGGGAATGGTGGATTAGGTCGTTTAGCAGCCTGCTTTATGGAGTCCATGGCAGCTGTTGGAATACCGGGACATGGCTGCGGCATCCGCTATACTTATGGTTTATTTGAGCAAAAGATTGTAGATCATAATCAAGTGGAATTGCCCGACAATTGGCTGCAGGATGGTTATCCCTGGGAATTTCGTAAAGCGGATAAAGCGGTAGAAGTCAAATTTGGCGGTACCATTAAAAGTAGCCAGCAAGGAGGGCGATGGGTTTTTACTCATGAAAATTATGAGGCTGTATTAGCAGTTCCTTATGATGTCCCCCTTGCTGGCTATCATAATAATACAGTGAATACGCTGCGGTTGTGGAATGCAGAATCGTTAAATGACGGTTTTGATTTTGCTTCCTTTAATCGGGGTAAATATTTAGAAGCAATGGAATATCGGTCCTCCGTTGGTTTAATATCGAAAATATTATATCCACAGGATAATTTTTATGAAGGACGTCTCTTGCGCTTAAAGCAGCAGTACTTCTTTGTTTCTGCTGGACTGCAGAGTATCATTCGGCGCTACAAGAAGAGGTATGCCTCCATGAAGCAATTGCAGAAAAGAGTAGCTGTTCATATTAATGATACCCATCCAGCCATCGCTGTACCTGAGCTGATGCGTTTATTGATGGATCAGGAAGAATTATCTTGGGATGATGCTTGGAAAATTACTACGGAAACCATTTCGTATACCAATCATACCATTATGCCAGAAGCCTTAGAAACATGGCCAGTGGAGATGTTTAAATCGCTGCTTCCAAGGATGTATATGATTGTACATGAAATTAATGAACGTGTGTGCCGCAGTTTATGGGATGCCTATCCCGGAGACTGGGAGCGAATCCGAAGCATGGCAGTGATTGCTGATAATATGGTGCATATGGCCAGGCTTGCTGTAGTCGGCAGTCATAGTGTAAATGGTGTTGCCCAAATACATACGGACATATTAAAAGAACATATTATGTCAAACTTCCATAAATTTTATCCCAAAAAGTTTAATAATAAAACAAACGGCATTACCCATCGGCGGTGGCTGTTAAAAGCCAATCCTGAGCTTGCCGGGATTATAACCGATTGTATTGGACCAAGCTGGATTACTGACCCTCAGAATTTAGAAGAATTTGGGCGATTTGCCACGGATAAGATCATACAAGAAAAAGTTCGGAAAGTGAAACACAATAATAAAAAAATATTAGCGAAGTATATTAAGGAAAAAACAGGTGTTACCGTAGATGCTCGTTCGATCTTTGATGTTCATATTAAACGCATTCATTCTTACAAACGCCAAATACTTAATGTCTTTCATATTATGGATTTATATAATCGATTAAAGGAAAACCCCTCCTTGCCTATTACGCCTCGGACCTTTATTTTCGCTGGTAAAGCAGCACCAGGTTACTATATCGCAAAACAGACGATTAAATTGATTAGTGTTCTGGCTTCGTTAATTAATAAGGATAAGGATATTAAAGGTAAGTTGAAAGTCATCTTTTTAGAAAATTATAGTGTCTCCTTAGGAGAGCTGCTGTTTCCAGCAGCCGATGTAAGTGAGCAAATATCAACAGCTAGTAAAGAAGCTTCAGGGACCGGTAATATGAAATTTATGCTGAACGGAGCGGTAACCATTGGTACGCTGGATGGAGCAAATGTGGAAATCCATGACGCGGTGGGCGATGATAATATCTTTATTTTCGGGCTGACCAGTCAACAGGTGTTTGATTACTATATTCACGGCGGATACGATGCTTGGCAGGTGTACAACAGCGATATACGGATTAAGACAGTTTTAGAACAATTGGTTAACGGCTTTTTACCTTATCAGAGAGAAGAATTTAGACCCTTGTATAATTCCTTACTTGCAGATAATGATGAATTTTTTGTCTTACGAGATTTTGATGCCTATGCAAAGGCGCAGGTCGAATTAGACAAACGCTATAAACAAAAAAATAAATGGATCGAAATGAGCATTCATAACATTGCGCAAGCAGGTATTTTCTCCAGTGATCGCACCATTTGTGAATATGCTCGTGATATTTGGCACACGAAACCAGTAGTCATTACCAAACCATAGTCTGTGAATAGTGATAGGGGAGGTATTATATGGCAGTTCCTATTTCACCAATCAGCCAAGAGGATTTATATCTGTTTCATGAAGGCAGTAACTTTCGAAGCTATCAGTTACTGGGAGCTCATGTTCTCACCGAGAATGGCAAACAAGGCGTGCGCTTTACGGTATGGGCACCAAATGCACAAGGAGTGCGAGTTGTCGGAGATTTTAATGCCTGGCAGGGCGAGGGTCATAAGATGAATCGCGTAGGGGAATCAGGTGTATGGATGCTGTTTATTCCGGGGCTTTTAGCAGGAGATATCTATAAATATGAAATACAGACTGCTGGCGGACAGACGCTTATGAAGGCGGATCCTTATGCTTTCTATGCCCAGCTTCGACCGGAAACCGCTTCTGTGGTCTACAATTTAAACGGCTATCAATGGAAAGATACAAAATGGCAGTCAAGGAACACGAAACCAGTGAATCAGCAGCCTCTATTGATTTATGAGGTGCATTTAGGATCTTGGCGGCGAGGTGCAAACAACACTGTGCTGACATATCGTGAGCTGGCAGAGCTTCTTCCACAATATGCATCTGCTATGGGCTATACGCACATTGAGATCATGCCTGTTGCCGAACACCCTTTTGATGGGTCTTGGGGCTATCAAGCGACGGGATATTATGCCATCACCAGTCGCTACGGTACGCCAGAAGATTTTATGTACTTGGTTGATGTATGTCATGAATATGAAATTGGTGTGATCGTAGACTGGGTACCAGGGCATTTTTGCAAAGATGATCATGGACTTAGGCAGTTTGATGGTACTGCATTATACGAGTATGCTGATGCCCAGCGGGCAGAGAATAAAGGCTGGGGTACTGCCAATTTCGATTTAGGACGTACGGAAGTCCTGAGTTTTCTTATCTCCAATGCTATATTCTGGCTGGATGTCTATCATATTGACGGTATTCGGGTTGATGCGGTTTCTAATATTTTGTATTTAAATTATGGCAGAGAAGCTGGGGATTGGACGCCTAATCAATATGGGGGTGATGGCAATCTAGAAGGGGCAGCTTTTTTGCGCAAGCTAAATGAAGTCGTGTTTGCCCAGCGGCCTAATGTGCTTATGATGGCAGAAGAGTCAACTTCTTGGCCCATGGTATCTTGGCCGACCTATAGCGGCGGCTTGGGTTTTAACTTCAAATGGAATATGGGCTGGATGAATGATATGCTGCGATATATGGAAATCGACCCAGTTCATCGAAAATGGAATCATCATTTGTTAACCTTTTCGTTTATGTATGCTTTTTCAGAAAATTTCATCCTGCCTTTATCTCACGATGAAGTGGTTCATGGAAAGAAATCAATGCTCAATAAAATGCCTGGTGACTATTGGCAGAAATTTGCCAATCTGCGCGCTTTTTATGGCTATTGGATGGCTCACCCGGGAAAGAAATTGTTATTTATGGGCAGTGAGTTTGGTCAATTCATTGAGTGGCAGGATCATGAGAGTCTGGATTGGCACTTAGTGGAATCCCCTATGCATGAAAAACTGCAGGAGTATTGCCGCAGGTTAAATCATTTTTATAAAAAGGAACGATCTTTGTGGGTAGTAGATGGCAATTGGCAAGGATTTGAATGGATCGACTGCAGCGACTATACTCAAAGCGTGATTTGTTTTATGCGTAAGACTGCTAGTCCAGAGGAAACGTTAATTGTGGTGTGTAATTTTACACCTAACGTGCATCAGGCTTACCGAATCGGCGTACCTGCCGAAGGATCTTACCTAGAAATCTTTAATAGTGATTGGGAGGAGTTCGGCGGATCGGGACAAAAGAATACAGGAGTATTAGCAGCAGAAGAGACGGTTTGGCATAATCATTCTCACTCCTTGGCGATCACCCTTCCGCCCTTGGCTACTATCTATCTAAAAAAGACTAAGAAATGAGCGGAAGGTAGCGTCCTAGAAATAAACATAAAAGTGTTGGAATAGAAGTTATGAAAGACTTTTAATAGTAGGGGGCGTTATTATGCACAAAAAAGCGTGTGTAGCTATGTTATTGGCAGGTGGACAAGGAAGTCGTCTTGGTATTTTGACACAGAAGTTAGCCAAACCGGCAGTTCCCTTTGGCGGTAAGTACCGTATTATCGATTTTCCCTTAAGCAATTGTAATAACTCAGGAATTGACACGGTTGGTGTGCTTACCCAGTACAAGCCCTTGGCCTTAAATAGTTATATAGGTATTGGCAGTGCCTGGGATTTGGATCGAATGAACGGCGGTGTGTTTGTACTTTCTCCTTATGTAAAAGAGCAGGGGGGAGAATGGTATAAAGGTACGGCAGATGCGATTTGTCAGAACAGCAATTTTATTGATCGGTTTAATCCGGAAACCGTACTCATATTATCAGGAGATCATATTTATAAAATGGACTACTCATTGATGCTGGAATTTCATCAAAAGCAGCAGGCCGATGCTACCATTGCAGTTATAGAAGTTCCTTTTGATGAAGCCAGCAGGTTTGGAATTATGAATACAGACAAAGAACAGCGTATTATTGATTTTGAGGAAAAACCTGCAGAACCAAAAAGTAATTTGGCATCTATGGGAATTTATATATTTAGTTGGCCGGTTTTAAAAAAATATTTGTTCGAAGACGAGCTTAATCAGAGTTCAACTCATGACTTTGGTCATGATATTATTCCTAAAATGCTGGCAGATAAACGCAACCTTAGGGCCTATTCTTTCAGAGGATACTGGAAGGATGTAGGAACCGTAGAAAGTTATTGGCAGGCGAATATGGATTTGTTGGGAGAGAGACCCGAGCTGAATTTATATGATTCAAAGTGGCGTATTTATTCTTCGAACCCTCCGCGGCCGCCTCATTATACTTCTACTACGGCTAAAATCACGAATTCGATTATTGCAGAGGGATGTTTGATTTTAGGTGAAGTAGAAAATTCCATCCTTTTTCCAGATGTTTATGTCGGACCAGGTGCTAAGGTGAAAAATTCCATTATTATGTCTGGTGCACATATTGAAGATCATGTTGTGACGGACAAGGCGATTATTGGACGTAAAACAGTACTGAAACAAGGAACAGTAATAGCTGCTAAGAAGCTGGATGGGCAGCAGAAGATTGTAGTATTGGATATTGATATGATTATTCCACCCCATACTACGATTGAGGCAAGTCTTTCATGCAGTCCACCAGAAGATGCGCTTTGCAAAAGGGAGGAATAAGATATGATCGATTTGATGGGGATTATCAACCTCAATGAAGCAGAAGAACATTTAGGAGAATTAAGCCGTTCTCGTTCATTGGCCTCAATTCCCTTTGCTGGACGCTACCGGTTAATTGATTTTGTTCTGTCCAATATGGTGAATTCAGAAATTTCTAATGTGGGAATCTTTATTCAACATAAGTATCGTTCTTTGGTAGATCATTTACGTTCCGGCAAGGATTGGGATTTAGCACGTAAACGGGACGGACTCTTTGTTTTGCCGCCGGCTTATACCAGAACTCCGATGCAGGTTCATCGGGGCGATGTAGAAAACTTATACAGCAATTTAGATTATATTTATCAAAGCCGTCAGAAGTATGTTATCATTGCTGGCGCCAACATTGTAAGCAATATGGATTATCGAGGGATCTTAGAATATCATAAAAATACCCAGGCCGATATTACCGTTTTATATACAAAGGCAAATTGTGGAACTCATGATTGTGTAAGATCTAATATTTTAGGACTTGGCCCAGAGGGGCGGGTTCTTACTATCAGTCAGTTTAAAGATACAGGCGGTTATCAAAATATGTCCATAGACATGTTTATTATGAAAAAAGACCTGTTGATTGAATTAGTGAATCAGTGTATTGCCCGTGGCGATTATGATTTTGTAAAGCATTGTATCATTAAGAATGTTAAGAGGTTAAAAGTATATGGATATCATCATCCAGGTTATGTAGCGCGGATTAGTTCTCTTCAAAGCTACTTTCAACACAGCATGGAATTACTCAATCCTCACATTTGGAAGGAGCTATTCTTTAAATCGGGATTAATTTATACAAAGGTCAAGGATGAAGCACCTGCAAAATATATACATGAAACAGAGGTGACGAATTCTTTAATTGCCAGTGGATGCTATGTGGAAGGAAAAGTCGAAAATAGTATTTTATTTCGGGGCGTAAAAGTACATAAGGGAGCATATATTAAAAATAGTGTTATTATGCAGAAGGGGAATATCGGTCCAGGAGTGATCCTCGAAAATGTTATTTGTGATAAGGATGTTCATATTACCGCTAATAAGCAGTTAAAGGGTGAGTACAGTTATCCCCTTGTAATAAAGAAAGGACGGGTGATTTAACTATGACAAAAGTATTAATCGCAGCCGCTGAAGCGGTACCTTTTGCAAAAACAGGTGGATTAGGAGACGTTATTGGCTCATTGCCAAAAGAACTGATTAAGCAAGGTGTGGATGCCAGGGTCATTATGCCTAATTATCAAGATATACCCGAGGGCTTTAAGTCACAAATGGTGTTTAAAAATCACTTTTTTGTGCAGGTTGGCTGGCGGCAGCAATATTGCGGGATTTTAGAATTCGTTTATGAAGGTGTAACCTTCTATTTCGCGGATAATGAGTATTATTTTAAACGACATGGCTTTTATGGTTATGGGGATGATGCGGAACGCTTTGGTTTCTTTTGTCGTGCGGTATTAGAGGCTTTGGACAAAATCGATTTTATGCCAGACATCATTCATTGCCACGATTGGCATACTGGAATGATTAGCGTGTTGTTAGATGCTCATTATCGGGAGAAACCGAAGTATAAAAAAATCAAAACCTTATTTACCATTCACAATTTAAAATATCAGGGTGTATTTTCCCAAGACATATTACATGATATATTGAGTCTAGACTGGAAATATTTCACTCCTGAAGGTGTGGAATTCCACAAAGCTGTTAACTTCATGAAGGGCGGTTTGGCATATGCAGATATGATTTCTACTGTCAGCAGAACATATGCCAAGGAAATCCAAGATCCTTATTTTGGTGAAGAACTAGATGGATTCTTACGGAAGCGTCAAAATCGTTTAGTGGGCATTGTAAATGGCATTGATTATGCTGTATATAATCCAGCGACGGATAAGCTGATTTCCAGTACTTATGATGTGAATACCTTAGAGAAGAAAAAGCAAAATAAGATTGAACTACAAGCTCGCTTGGGCTTACCTGTCAGGGAAGATGTACCGGTCATTGCTATCGTTTCTCGCTTAGTGAGTGCCAAGGGATTGGATTTAGTCGAAAGAATGTTTCAGGATCTGGTGAAACAGGCCGCAATTGCTGGAAAGGATACCTATGATATTCAATTAGTGGTTTTAGGGACTGGCGAAGCGAGGTATGAGAATTTCTTTAAGTACATGGCCTGGCAGTATCCTGGTAAAGTATCTGCCAATATCATGTTTGATGAAGATTTAGCTCATCAAATTTATGCTGGCGCTGATATGTTCCTGATGCCTTCCTTATACGAACCTTGCGGTATTGGTCAACTGATCGCAATGCGTTATGGCTGCTTGCCAATTGTGAGGGAAATTGGTGGTCTGCAAGATACGGTACGGTCTTATAATCAAGAGATCTGCGAAGGAAATGGTTTTACTTTTGTAAACTATAATGCTCATGAAATGGCAGATACAATCAATTGGGCACTAAGAACATTCCAAGATAAGGAATGCTGGAATAAAATAGTGAAAAATGCAATGCAAAGCGATTATAGTTGGCAAAAATCAGCTAAAGAATACAAGGAAATGTATCAAAAATTAATAAAACAGGCGTGATGGTAGAGATATAGCTTTACGAGAGAGAAGGCAGAGAACAGTTCTGATGATCTTATCAGTACGTATTTTCTAACGAGTGAGGGATATAATATGAAGCAAGAATTAATTCTTCATGATTCACAATTGGAGTTTTTTCGCAGCCCCTTTGGGGCTGTTTGTTGTAATCAACCTCTTCTTCTTAATTTGAAAATACAGAGTTCTGTTACTCCTGTAAGTGTTGTACTTCGTTTATGGCGAGAGGATCGGGGTGAAGAAAAAATCTCGATGAAGAGGTTAGAGGATTCAGGACAGGCGATACTCTATCAAGTACAGCTGAATGCTCCCTTAGCTCCTTGCATTATGTGGTATTATTTTATTATTCAGCTGGAGGATACGGTATATTATTATGGAAATCAGCCTGATCGTCTAGGGGGAATCGGCCAATTATATGAGACAGAACCTCCCGGTTATCAAATTACTGTATATAAGAAGGGAGCCGTTACCCCTGACTGGTTTAAAGGATCTGTAATGTATCAAATTTTTCCGGATCGCTTTTATAAGGAAACAGCAGAAGGACAGGTCTTAGCGGCCCCCAAAGGAAGCGTCATTCACGCCCATTGGGATAATCATCCTTATTATATTCGTGATGCAGATACGGGACGGATTGTGTCCTATGACTTTTTTGGGGGAAATTTGCAGGGGATTATTGCAAAGCTGCCCTATTTGAAGGAACTAGGTATTAGTGTCATTTACTTTAACCCTATCTTTGCATCCCCTAGCAATCATCGCTACGATACCGGGGACTATAAAACCATAGATGCCATGCTTGGTGACAACCAAACCTTCACGGCATTGTGCGATAAAGCAAAAGAATATGGTATTGCTGTAATTTTAGATGGTGTTTTTAGTCATACGGGCAGTGACAGCATTTATTTCAATCGGGAAGGAAATTATCCTGAGGTGGGTGCATATCAATCCAAGGAATCTCCTTATTATAATTGGTATCGTTTTAAAGAGTATCCCCACTCTTATGAGGCTTGGTGGGGGATTGACACAATGCCCAATGTAGAAGAGAATGAACCTTCTTATATTGATTATATAATTGAAGGAAAGAATAGTGTAGTTAAGCAATGGCTGCAGCTGGGAGCTAAAGGATGGCGTCTTGATGTGGCGGATGAGCTGCCGGATGAATTTATAAAAAAGATCTATAAAACCATGAAAAATGCGGACCCAGACAGCGTACTCATTGGTGAGGTCTGGGAAGATGCTTCTAATAAAGAGAGCTATGGAAAACTTAGAAAGTATCTGCAGGGCGATGAATTGGATTCGGTCATGAATTATCCTTTCCGCGGAATTGTACTGGATTTTATTCTTGGCGCGATTGGTACTCCTGCTGTTCATCGAAGATTTATGAGTCTTGCAGAAAATTATCCTCGTCAAAACTTTTATGCGATGATGAATTTAATTGGCAGTCATGATGTAGCGAGAGTACTAACCTTATTGGGAGAGGCCCCCTCTCCAGACAGTCTAACTGTTGCTCAGCAGGCCGTATATCGTCTGCCTGCTGACAAACGTCAATTAGGAATTGCTAGATTGAAGATATTGGTTTTATGGCAAATGACCTTTCCCGGTGTTCCCTGTATTTATTATGGGGATGAGGCTGGTGTAGAAGGTTACAAGGACCCTTTCAATCGCAGGACGTATCCATGGGGCCAAGAAGATCAGGAAATGCTAGCTTGGTATAAACAAGTGATTGCAGTGCACAATCGTTACGATATTTTCAAAACAGGAGAATGGATTTCCCTGCCTGCCCATGAGCAGGTATATGGGTATATTCGCAAAATTAGTAACGGCAAGAATGTTTTTAGTCAATCAGCTCAGGATAATACGGCAGTGATTTTATTAAATTCGAGTGTAGATCAATCCATAACCGTGGAACTTCCTATTCGCAAGTGGTGCCATGGTGTCATGGTAGATATACTAAATAATAACCAGGAAATACGGATTGTAAAAGGAATGTTGACGGTATGTTTACAGCCTTTGGAAGGTAAGGTTCTCTTACAAGTGGAAAAAAGTTTTTTCCCGCGCCAAGCAGGAATACTCTTGCATCCGACATCATTGCCTTCTAAATATGGCATTGGGGACTTGGGAAAAGAAGCGTATAAATTTATTGATTTTTTACATAAGAGCAAACAGAAATTGTGGCAAGTACTTCCGTTAAATCCAGTTGGGGATAGTCATTCCCCCTATCAGTGCCCTTCTGCCTTTGCGGGCAATCCTCTGTTGATATCCTTAGACAAATTAGTGAGCTTAGGGCTTTTGAATGCACAAGATCTAGGACAGGTTCCCGACTTTCAGGATGAGCAAGTTGTATTTACTAAAGTAAAAGAATATAAGGAATCCTTATTGTACAAAGCTTTTACGACATTTAGGCAGCAAAGTATATCTCAGGATTATGAGCGTTTTCGTATAGCGAATCATGGCTGGCTTTCGGAATATACTTTGTTTATGGCGCTAAAAACCTATTTTAAGGGGCAGCCATGGCACCTGTGGTCTAGAAAAGTTGCTTTGCGGGAACCGGCAGCGCTGAAGCAGTATAAAGAATTACTGGCGGATGATATTGACTATCACACGTTTTTGCAATTTATCTTCTTTAACCAATGGGAGGAAGTAAAGAAGTATGCGAATCAGCAGCAGGTCAATATTATTGGTGATATACCTATTTTTGTAGCTCACGATAGTTGTGATGTCTGGGCAAATCAGCAGCTGTTTGATTTAGATAAAAATGGCAAGGCACAAACAGTGGCCGGGGTTCCGCCCGATTATTTTAGTAAGACGGGTCAATTATGGGGTAATCCTCATTATCGCTGGGAAGAAATGGCCAAAGATGACTACCGCTGGTGGAGAGAACGGCTGCAAGTCTTATTTTCCTTAGTTGACATCGTCCGTGTAGACCATTTTCGCGGTTTTGAATCCTTTTGGGAAGTTTCTGCCATAGCAGAAACTGCAGAGCAGGGCCAATGGGTAAAAGGACCGGGGGAGAGATTCTTTCGTATTTTGCAAAAGCACTTAGGTCCATTGCCTATTATTGTAGAAGATTTGGGGATTATTACACACGAAGTGGAAGATTTAAAATATGAACTTTCTTTTCCAGGAATTAAGGTGCTGCAGTTTTCTTTTTGTTATGATGAACAGGGGAAATGCATACCTTTTACTTGTGAAAAAAATACAGTTGTATATACAGGGACCCATGACAATGACACAACCAGCAGCTGGTTTGAAAAACTTCTGACAGAAGACCTGGCATTAGCAACATGCATACAGCAGGAAATTGGTCTGTCTGAGGAAGAGAGGATTGCGCCTTATTGGAAATTCATAGATTTTTTATATAGCACTAATGCGGATACTGCCATTGTTCCCTTACAGGATATTTTAGGGTTATCCGGTATAGCCAGAATGAATCTTCCTGGTACGGTAGGTGGTACAAATTGGGCATGGCGGCTGGATAAGAAGCTGCTGACCAATGATATCAGCAGAGATCTGGCTGCACTTACAGAAAAATATGCAAGATAATCATTGAAAAAATAAGGTTATATAGAGGGGAAAAAATGTAAAAACTATTGACGAGAAGGAGGTATCAATAGTAGAATTAAATTAATACCGAACCGGTATAGTATTAATTATGAAAGGAGGTATGTACGTGCAGTTTAACCAAGCCACGGACTATGCTTTTCGCGTTATTATACATTTAGCAGAACTGCCTGAAGGAGAATTAGCCAATAGCCAGGCAATCGCTGAAGAGCAAAATATACCAATCGGATTTTTGCAAAAGATTATCCGTTCTTTAGTAAAAGGAGAATTGGTAAAATCCTATCGAGGAGTGGACGGAGGCTTTGTTTTGGCAACGTCGGCTGAAAAGATCAGCCTTTTAGATGTAATTGAAGTAATGGAGGGACCTTTGGATTTGCAACGATGCTTAAAAGAAGAGTCTGCCTGCACGAAGGGGTGCAATGCAAAATGCCCCGTACATACTTCACTAGCTGTGATTCAAGCAAATTTTACAAAGGCTTTAAGTGAAGTCAATTTTGCTGGTTTGGTGGGAAAATATAAAGAGGAGAGGTAGGGGAAGAATATGGAAGAACTGCTTTTGGCACGATGGCAATTTGCTATTACGACAGTGTACCACTTTTTATTTGTACCGTTGACATTAGGATTGTCCGTATTAGTGGCCGTGATGGAAACCATGTATGTCAGAACAGGTAATGAAACCTATAAAACAATGACTAAATTTTGGGGTAAATTGTTTTTAGTTAATTTTATTATGGGTGTGGTAACTGGAATTGTTCAGGAATTTCATTTTGGTATGAATTGGGCTGAGTATTCTCGTTTTATGGGGGATATTTTTGGTGCGCCTTTAGCTTTAGAAGCCTTATCAGCGTTTTTCCTGGAATCGACTTTTTTAGGGTTATGGATCTTTGGCTGGGATCGATTATCTAAAAAATTACATGTAACTTGTATGTGGCTAGTTGCCTTTGGCAGTAATTTATCGGCTTTTTGGATTTTGGTAGCCAATTCCTTTATGCAGTCTCCAGTGGGGTACGCACTTCGCAATGGACGGGCAGAAATGACTGATTTTATACAGGTAATTACCAATCCATATGTATGGGGACAATTCCCACACACGGTTTTAGGAGGTTTAGTAACTGCTGGTGTATTTGTAACAGCTATTAGTGCTTACTATTTATTAGAAAAACGTCATTTGCCTGTGTTTAAACCTTCCATTAAAATTGGTTTGGCATGCATGCTGGTAAGCACATTGTTAGTAATGGGTACAGGACATTTACAAGCTCAATTTCTCGCTACAAAACAGCCTATGAAGATGGCAGCCATGGAGGCATTGTGGGAATCTGCTGATCCGGCACCTTTTGCAATTGCAGTAGTGGTGGATGAGAAAAACAAAAAGAATTCTTTTGAGATCGGTATCCCAGGTGCATTATCTTTTCTAGCTTATGATAAGTTTTCAGGAGAAATCAAAGGGATTAACGAATTGCAGGCAGCGGCGGAGAAAAAATATGGACCGGGTAACTACACGCCTAATATTGCACAATCCTTCTGGACATTTCGCATCATGGTACTATCTGGATTGTGGATGATGCTCGTGGCAGCATTAGGTGCGTTCTTCTTCTATAAGAAACGGTTAGAAGAGAATCCTTTTATTCTCAAGTTGCTATTGTGGAGCTTGCCTTTTCCTTATATTGCGAATTCTACAGGCTGGATTCTAACAGAAGGTGGAAGGCAGCCTTGGATTGTGGTAGGTTTGCAAAAAGTAAGTGAGGGTGTGTCCACTAATGTAACCAGTACAGAAATCTGGATTTCGATGATTGGTTTTACGGTACTGTATGGAGCATTAGCGGCAGCAGCTGTTTACTTAGTACGTAAGTTTATTATAATCGGACCCTTGGATGAAAAACCCGTTCTAAGTGTGCTGACGAAGACGAAGGAGGCGACATTATGGAACTAAATGTCTTGTGGTTTATCTTAGTAGGAGTCCTATTTACCGGCTTTTTTTTCCTGGAAGGTTTTGATTATGGTGTGGGTATGCTCTTGCCCTTCATTGGGAAAAATGATGTAGAACGACGAATTGTAATTAATACCATAGGTCCATTTTGGGATGGCAATGAAGTATGGATGATTACTGCAGGCGGAGCCTTATTTGCAGCCTTTCCTCATGTCTATGCTACTATGTTTAGCGGATTTTACATGGCGTTGTTTTTGATGTTGGTAGCATTGATTCTGCGGGGTGTAGCCATTGAGTTTCGCAGTAAGGATGAAAGCTCTGAGTGGCGCAGTACATGGGATTGGATGATCTTTATTGGGAGTACTCTACCAGCACTGCTTTGGGGTGTAGCCGTTACGAATTTGATTCAGGGCATACCCATTAATGGGAAGATGCAGTATGCTGGAACTTTCTTTGATTTATTGAGTCCTTATACCTTAGTAGGCGGGATTGCCTTTTTATTAGTATTTTTATTCCATGGAGCATTGTTTCTGACTCTTCGGGTGGAGGGAGAACTCATTGAACGATCCCGTAAAGCAGCGGTGAAAATTGGCTTGCTTGCAGCTTTGGTTTTTTTGGGGCTTGTAGGTTTAACTTACACAAATACGGATTTATTTAAAAGTGGATTAGCCAGCAGCGCCTTATGGGGGGCAGTAGTAGTCTTTGTCGCCGGTTACGTTCTGCTTTGGTTAAAAAGATTTGGTTGGGCTTTTGCCATGAGTGGATTGGCGATTGCTTTTACTACTATAGCCTTCTTCAGCGGTTTATTTCCCCGTATTATGGTGTCCAGTTTAAATCCAACTTGGAGTTTAACCATTTATAATGCCGCTTCTAGTGCGTATACTTTAAAGATTATGTCCTTTGCAGCCCTGGCCTTAGTACCGATTGTATTGGCCTATCAAGGGTGGACCTATTGGGTATTTCGTAAAAGGGTTACGGCTAAAGAATTAGAATATTAATAGTGAATAAGGGCAGCTTTTTAGCTGCCCTTATTCATAAATTTAAAGCAAGTCTTCTTTATTAAAATATTGTGTATATTTTGTAGACTTATGGTATAGTGATGATAGGAGTCTTTGTTTCATTTTAAAAAGGGGGCGATGGGTATGGTTATGAAAATTCTAGAGAGTGATATTGCGAAACTTCCCGATAATTATAGAAATTTTTATCATGAAGTTATAAAATTTATCCCTAGGGAACGAGTTTTTGTTGACCCGATTCGCACATTAGCATATGGTGCTGACGCTAGTTTTTACAGCATGCTTCCAAAAATCGTAATTAAAATAAAAAATGCAGAAGAAATGTCCAATATTTTAAGAAAGGCCAATAAGGTGAAAATTCCTGTGACTTTTCGTGCAGCAGGTACAAGTTTGTCTGGACAGTCCATTACAGATTCTGTGCTTTTAGTTGCTACAGAAGGTTGGCATAATTACTCCATTAGTCCTGGTGGTGAATCCATTGCCCTAGAGCCAGGGATTATTGGTTCTGAAGCCAATGCATATTTAAAATCCTATTCGCGAAAAATCGGACCGGATCCCGCAACGATTAACAATGCTATGATCGGTGGCATTGCAGCCAATAATGCCAGTGGTATGTGCTGTGGTACGGCTGATAATAGCTATAAGACAGTTGAGAGCATGAAACTTATTTTTGCAGATGGTTCAGTGCTGGATACAGGAAGCGCAGCTTCACGAGAAGAATTTAAAAAAAATAATCCTTCCATTATAGAGGAACTTGAAAAAATCTGTGATGAAATTAATGCAGACGCAGAGCTAACACAGCTTATTAAGCGTAAATATAAAATTAAAAATACCACTGGATATGGCCTGAACTCTTTTGTCGACTATTCAGACCCTTTTGACATTATTAATCATTTAATGATCGGCTCAGAAGGGACACTAGGTTTTATTACTGAAATAACCTATAAAACGGTCATTGAACATGAGCATAAAGCTTCTGCATTAATGATTTTCCCTGATATGAATACCACCTGTCTGGCAGTAATGGAACTTGACCGTGAGCTGGTCGCTGCTGCTGAACTGATGGATCGTGCATCCCTTCGTTCTGTAGAGGATGAACCAGGAATGCCAGAGTATTTAAAAACATTATCACCGGATGCAGCTTCTTTATTGGTGGAAGTACGGGCAGGAGATAAGGCTGCCTTAAATCAGTTAATTGAAGATGTAAAAGCACGCTTAGCACATCTTCCTACTGTATTGCCAATTACTTTTACGGATGTTAAAGCAGAGTATGAAGTTTTATGGCATATTCGTAAAGGGATTTTCCCTGCCGTTGGCGGCATGAGGAGACCGGGCACCTCTGTTATTATTGAGGATGTGGCTTTCCCGAAAGAAAGAATGGCTGAGGCCGTGTTAGAACTGCGTAACATTATGAATAAATATAACTATGATGACGGCATCATTTATGGACATGCTTTAGATGGCAATGTGCATTTTGTTGTAACACAAACCTTTAAGAATCAAGAAGAAATCGAACGATATCAGTCCTTAATCAAGGATGTTTGCGACATGGTAGTCAATGAGTATGGCGGATCGCTAAAGGCAGAGCATGGTACAGGCCGTAACATGGCACCATTTGTGGAAATGGAATGGGGTAAAACTGCTTATAGTTATATGCGCAAATTGAAAAAGGTATTTGATGCGGAACATACCTTAAATCCAGATGTTATTATCACGGACAACCAATTGCTTTATATTCAGAATCTTAAGCCCATGGCTCAGGCTCATGAGATCATTGATAAATGTATTGAATGCGGTTTTTGTGAAATTAATTGTCCTTCTAAGAACCTTACAGCTACACCTAGACAGCGTATTGTGGTGCAGCGTGAAATTGCCAGATTGCGCCAAACTGGTGAAGACCCAGAACGTCTTCGTCGTTTAGAAGAAGATTATGCCTATTTTGGTGATGAAACCTGTGCTACAGACGGATTGTGCTCTACCACCTGTCCTGTGGGCATTAATACAGGAGAGCACACGAAGCATTATCGGGCCCAATTAATGGGAGATAATGGAAAATCCATTGGACGTTTCATTACGAAGAATTTTGCCGGTGTAACAACTATGGCACGTTTGGGACTATCTAGTGCTAAAATAGCACACTCCGTACTCGGTACTTCTTTAATGGGCGGTATTGCTGGTGGACTTCATTCCATCAGTGGTCATAAAGTGCCTTTATGGAATCCTTGGATGGCAGGACCTGGTCAGACTCCTGATCCTTCCCGTTCCAAAAAAGGTGTGGCTGGGCGTAAAGTGGTGTATTTTCCAAGTTGTGTGAGTCGTACTATGGGGGGCGCTGCTCCTGGGGATCGGGATAAACGTCAGCTTAGTCAAGTAATGATTCAATTGATGGAAAAAGCCGGTTATGAAGTCATTTTCCCTCGCGAGATGGATAAGCTGTGCTGCGGTATGCCTTTTGAAAGTAAAGGGCTATTTGAGTCGGCTGATAAGATGAGCAGTGAATTGGAAAAAGAATTATTAGTTGTGAGCAACAATGGGGAGTATCCTATTGTTTGTGATACAAGTCCTTGTATTTATCGTATGCGAAAAGTAATGGACAAGAAGCTGAAAATGTATGAACCCGTAGAATTTATCCACGATTACCTGTTTGACTTGCTGGAATTCAAACAACAGCCGGAAACCATTGCTGTACACGTAACTTGTAGTTCAACTAAATTAGGGCTGAAAGAGAAGTTTAAGAAATTAGCAGAAGCTTGTGCGACGAAGGTGGTCATGCCAGAGAGGGTTAGATGTTGTGGATTTGCTGGTGATAAGGGCTTTGAAGTACCAGAATTAAATGAATCTGCTCTAGCTGAACTCAAAGACAGCTTACCTGTGGATTGTACTTCTGGCTATTCAAATAGCCGTACTTGTGAAATGGGCCTAGCCCATCGCAGCGGTCTTAGCTATCAATCCATGGTATTTTTGGTTGATCGTTGTACAGTAGCAAAATAACAAGTACGTCATTACAATAATATGGAGTTTCAAAAAGTTATGCTTCCTATTAAACAGTAGGAAGCATAACTTTTGTTACTATTAAAACTCTATGAACCACAAAGGCACAATGCCGCTGATGCGGCACACAAAGGAGAACACAAAAATAAGTTTTAAATAACCCCTTTGTGTACTTTGTGCCTTTGTGGTTCAATTCATTTTAAATGTTTTGCGCCAAGGAGCGGTTAAAATGTTTTAAAAGTCAAATAGGAGTAGAGTAATTTTTTTTGCAGAGAGAGGAACGATTAGGGAGAATCGTGAATATATTGATGAATATATGAGAAATGTAGAAGATATTGGAGTCTGATGTAATTGGATGACATGGAACAGGGGTATTCTCGGTTACTAAAGAAAAAGCAGAAAAAAGCGATTCAATTATCCAAGCAAATTGCTTTCGTGCAATATATTATAGCCACAGTGATTAGTTTGTCCATCCTATTATGCCTAGTGTGGTTAGGGTGGCAGTATGAAGGCACTCGTGTGACAGTTGCAAAATCATCTGGGCATCAAGTAATTACTTCTCAGCAGCCTGTGGCAGGGTCTAGTTATTTACAGGCATTCCCGATGGTCGATGGGGTGGCAGGAGCTTCAGCAACCTTAAAAGGAGCTTTGCCAGCTTGCCGAATTGTCATTAATTTACCTAGTCGCACTCTTGATTTTTATAATGAAAATCAGTTAGTAAAAACCTATCCTGTAGCGATTGGTAAACCTGCTACACCGACACCCATTGGCAGTTTTACGATTCGATATAAAGAGATAAACCCTTGGTGGTATCCTCCTAGAAGTAAGAAGGTTGTACCTTCTGGTCCCGATAATCCTTTGGGATATCGTTGGATGGAGTTTGCCCCTTTATACGGTATTCACGGCACGAATGAACCGTGGGCAATTGGAGGCTGGGTTTCAAACGGTTGTGTCCGCATGGCTGAACCTGATGTGGAAGAATTATTTGAAGCTGTTCCCAAAGGGACCGGCGTATACATACAGTATGATTTGGTGAGAATAGAAAAAAATCCCATGGGGGAAGTTTCCATAGGGATCTATCCTGATATATACGGTTTAAAAAGACAGCCCGTCACAGTTCTTGAGATCGAACATAAGCTGCTTGAGGCTGGTATGCCTAACTTCGTGGACGCCAGTATCCTGCAAGGTATAATTGTTCAGCGTAAGGGTCAGCAAAATCCTTTGTTTCAAGTACATAATTTCAAAGTGAATGGAGTACTTCTGCCAGATCCGATTATTGCCAGTCAGGGACAAAACTTTGTTCCAATTTGGGCAGTAGCGAATTTTTTTCACACGGATGTAGTATGGGATGAACAGCAGCAGTTGGTATACAGTCATCAGCAGGTTGTGCCTGGTTTTGTAAAAGGACAGATTCTCTATGTAACCCAACAAGATGTACAGTCTTTGTTTGGTGGTATGTGGCTTTGGAAAGAGATTGATAATTGCTGGGAGTTATCGGCTTTTGCAATTGGAAAGGGCAGCTCGGCAGGGCAGCAGAAATAAAAATATTGCATGTTAGGAAAAAGCTCGTTATTATAGAATAAGATAGTTATTGCGCTGACAAATCCTTTGGCCTGTGAAAAGAAACTACTACGGCAGCATGATGACATGCTGCCTTTTTCCAGTAAGTAAATAAAGTAAAAGTATTAGTTTTATCGGTGGGAAAAAATGAAATTTTATGAACCACAAAGGCACAATGCCGCTGCTGCGGCACACAAAGGGGACACAAAAATATAAAAAAGTCCTTTGTGTCCTTTGCGTCTTTGTGGTTCGATTCGTTTTATATGTTTTAAAGGATATATTAGCGTTTTCTTATAAGAGACAAGCTTATGGTGAACCGAATTTTTTTAGCAGATATAGAAGGACAGGAGTATACATATGGTTGATAAACGACTTATGAATCAGCTGAAACAGCATCGACGGCAGTTTTCTGTATTGGTTGGCCTAGGGCTGGGTGGTGGGGTGCTCGCTGTATTGCAGGCTGATTTTATGGCTAAAATTATAAATGGTGTTTTTTTAGCCCAATTGGATTGGGCAGGAGTCAGCCAGTGGATGGCTGCTTTATTTGTTGTAATGACTTTGCGCAGCATATTTGTTTGGTTAATTGAAGTGACGGCCCATTCTTTGGCTGCTTATATAAAAAAGTCTATGCGGCAAAGGATCTTGACTTCGCTTTTTGCTTTAGGACCCATGTATATCCGAAGGCAGCAAACAGGAGAATTAATTAATGTGCTGGTGGAGGGCGTAGAAAATCTGGAGCCTTATTTTGCGAAGTTTCTGCCCCAATTATTTACGGCCGTTATCGTTCCTCTTGTTGTGTTGTCAGTAGTATTTCCTCTTGATATGACTACGGCTATTATTTTATTGCTGACTGCGCCGCTGATTCCTGTCTTTATGATATTTATAGGACGCACAGCAGAGCAGGTTAATAAGCGTCAGTGGGAGACCTTATCTCGTCTGAGTGCTCATTTCCTGGATGTGCTGCAGGGCTTGACTGTGTTAAAAATTTTTGGACGCAGTATTGAGCAGATACAGGTCATTCATCGTATGAGTTCAGAGTTTCGAGATAAGACTCTTGGCGTGTTAAAAATTGCGTTCTTATCGGCTTTGGTGTTAGAGTTAGTCGCAACGATTAGTACGGCCTTAGTGGCTGTAACTATAGGACTGAAGCTGTTGTATTTTAAGATGGAGTTCAACCAAGCTTTTTTCTTATTGCTCTTGGCTCCTGAGTTTTACTTGCCTTTGCGTCAATTAGGTACTCATTTTCATGCAGGAATGGCTGGAAGTGCAGCAGCAGAACGTATCTTTGGAATTTTATCCTTGCCTAAAAGCCGAGAGAAGGGGAGGACGATCTCTCTGCCACGGCAGCAGCAAGTGAGTATTGCCTTTGAAAATGTACATTATGCTTATGACAATAGGGAGCGCCCAGCATTAAATGGCGTATCTTTTGCAATAGAGCCAGGAGAGACCGTGGCTTTAGTCGGAGCCAGCGGTTCTGGAAAAAGTACGATTGCCAGTTTATTATTAGCATTTATGCACCCTGATGAAGGGCATATCACAGTCAATGGTATGAATTTGACCGATATAAAACTAGAAGACTGGTTATCCCAGGTTGCTTTTGTGCCTCAGTCCCCCCATTTATTTTATAAATCAGTGGCGGATAACATTCGATTAGGGCGAGAAGATGCCAGCTTGGAGACGATCATGCAAGCGGCAAAAAATGCTGGTGCTCATGAGTTTATTATGGGGTTGCCAGAAGGCTATGATACTCTGGTGGGAGAAGGCGGACATGGATTAAGCGGCGGAGAGTGTAAGCGCTTAGCTATTGCCAGGGCATTTTTGCAGGATGCTCCTTTTTTACTGTTAGATGAAGCGACTGCAGGCCTAGATCCGCAAAGTGAAGCTGTAATTGATGAAGCGTTAAGCAGACTGATGCAAAAGCGTACCGTATTAATTATTGCTCATCGACTGAGTACTGTGTACAAAGCTCATTGTATCGTGGTGCTTCATGACGGAAAACAGGCTGAAGCTGGACCCCATGAGGAATTAATGAAGAATCAGGGTTTATATTCTCAGCTGGTGTTGGCCTTTAGAGGTGGAAAATGAGTATATTCCTACGTTTATTGCAGATTATGGGTTCTTCTTGGCAGACAATGGTGATGGCGGGTCTCTTCGGTTTTTTAACCGTTGGGAGTAATATTGGATTGATGGCAGCATCTGCATATTTGATTTCTGGTGCTGCTTTGCATCCTTCCATTACAGAGTTGTCCATTGCCATTGTGGGAGTGCGTTTTTTTGGAATCGCCCGGGCGGTTTTTCGTTACTTAGAACGTTATGTTTCTCACGATGCCACATTTCGTTTGTTAGGTACCGTACGGGTATGGTTTTATACAAAGTTAGAAGGCTTAGCACCAGCTCGGCTTTTGGAATGGAGAAGCGGTGAGCTTTTTAGTGCTATCGTTAGTGATGTGGAGACGCTAAAGGAATTTTATCTTCGGGTGTTGGCTCCCCCTTTCATTGCAATTTTGGTGGTAGTTGGCACATGTTTGTTTCTGGCACAATTTAATTTGGTCTTTGTGTATGTACTAACCGGCGGAGCGATATTCCTTGGGGTACTCTTGCCCCTGGCAGTTTCTCGGGCACAAAAATCCTTGGCAGAGGAGTTAGTGGCTGCGAGGATGCAGATGAAAGCCCAATTGGTGGATAGCATTACAGGCATTGTGGAGCTTGCCGCTTTTGGTCAGACTCACCGCCAAGCGCAGTATATTTCTGAACTTGACGAAGAATTGGCAGGGATTCAAGGCAAAGTGGTGAACCAGGCAGGGGTGATCGATGCCCTGGGGTTATTCATCGTAAATGCTACAGTGTGGCTAGTCCTGTGGTTTGCGATACCCTTAGTACACGGTGGTCAGTTGGAGGGTATTTATTTAGCAGTTGTAGCCCTAACGGTGCAAAGCAGCTTTGAGGCTGTGCTGCCGCTGCCATTGGCAGTACACTATTTGGCTGAAAGCATGGCAGCCGCCAGGCGGCTGTTTGGGATTGTCGATCGGGTGCCGACGGTTATTGAACAGAGCGAAGGTATTTTAACCGGGACGGATGCGACGCTTACAGTAAAAGACTTGAGTTTTCGTTATCGTGCAAATGGGGCGGCAGTCTTGCGTAACATTTCCTTTACCGTTGCTTCTGGGCAAAGTGTGGCGATTGTTGGTCCAAGCGGGGCGGGAAAAAGTACATTATTGTACGTTTTGTTGCGTTTTTGGGAGTATGAAGAAGGAAGCGTTCTCCTTGGCAATCATGAGTTAAAGAAGTATCAGTCCCAAAATCTACGGAATATGTTTAGTGTAGTATCTCAGCAAAGCCATATGTTTAATGCCAGTATTCGGGATAATATTTTACTGGCAAAACCTGATGCCAGCGAAGCAGAGTTTGAGCAAGTAATAGAGAATTCAGAGCTGACTGAGCTGCTAAAATCTTTGCCACAAGGTTCGGATACGATGGTGGGGCAGAATGGTTATGCTTTATCCGGAGGGCAGCGTCAGCGCATTGCTATTGCACGGGCTTTACTGCGAAATGCTCCCATTCTCATTTTAGATGAACCAACTGTTGGGCTTGATTCTTTAACAGAAGAGGCTGTTATGGAAACTCTTGCCAAGTTAATGGCAGGGCGTACTACAATTTTAATCACCCATCGCTTGACAGGTCTTAAGCATATGGATACTATTTTTGTGCTTGAGGCTGGAAGGATTATTGAGCAGGGGACGCAGGAAGAATTATTGGAAAATGCAGGTTTATTTTATCAGTTATGGCATTTACAGCATGATGTGGTATAATATTCTAGGAAAAGGTTATATATGATGCATTAAAATACTTGTATATTAATTGTTATGCAGTCAGAAATGCAATGTTAATTTTTAGTATATATAGATTGCTTATGATAGGAGATGGAGTAAGAAATATGCTAGAGGCCTTATTTTCTGTAGAAAAAAATTGCCCTATTTGTCAAGAAACTTTTCAGGTAACACGGGTGCGATCCCGCTTGGTAATGATGAAGCAGGATTCGGATTTTTGTTCTTACTATAAAGATATCAATCCCTATTATTATAAAATCTGGATGTGTCCCCATTGTGGCTATGCAGCACAGGATAATTATTTTGAAGAAATTCTGCCTGCGGCGGCAGAGCGCATACAAGGATTTTTTGCAGATCGGAATATAAGAATTGATTTAAGCGGGACACGCAGCAGAGAACAGGGCATTGTGAGCCATCAATTAGCGATTGTTTGTGCTGAATTGGCATCAGTTCCTGCCAGCAGGTTGGCTGGACTGCATATGCGATTAGGCTGGCTATATCGAGAGGCTAAAGAGGTTGAGCAGGAACAAGCTACTTTGCTTAAGGCGGTTGATTATTATGAGCACGCTTTGGACAATGAAAATATGCCTGTGGGTCCAATGACGGAATTGACGATTACCTATTTGATTGGTGATTTGCTGCGTCGGACAGGTCATAGCGAGAGGGCTTTGCTGTATTTAAATAAAGTCGTTAGTAGTCCTAAAGCCAGGCAGGAAAAAAGGATTGCCGATTTAGCTCGGGATGCTTGGCAGGAAGTGCGTGCCCAAAGACGTGGGAAAGAGGAAAATGTGTAATCAGATGCAGAATTTTGTCACTAAAATGAAAAATAATGAAGTGGATGCAGCTAGTGTACAGTTCCAGAGAGTAAAACGTTAAAAACCGAGGATGGACTGTGAAAATGTTTTCTGTAAAAATACACTTGACTTTCATAAGGTGATAAAATATAATATGTTTAAATTGATACATGAACATGAGGAAAGGGAAATTAAGTGTGCAGAATGTTCAGAGAGCCGACGGGTGGTGTAAGTCGGTCATTTTGACAGTTGGTTCCGCCCTGGAGTGGCTAATGATGAATTATGACGGGTGTCGCCCGATATAGCGATAAGAGTTGGCTATGTATGTAGCAATTTGGGTGGCAACGCGGGAATATCTCTCGTCCCTGGTGGGATGAGGGTTTTTTTTATATCTTTTTTTAAGATAACGTGTTTATTTATATTGAAAATGTATAACATTAGGATGATAATCATATGGAGGGAATGTAAATGAGAATATTAGTAAGTGATCCGGTTTCAGCGCAAGGGGTAGAACTATTACAAAAAGAATATGAGGTAGATGTTAAAATAAAACTACCGATTGAGGAGTTAATAAAAATTATTCCTCAGTATGATGCTTTAGTAGTACGCAGTGAGACAAAAGTAACTAAAGCGGTTATTGAGGCAGCGGCTAATTTAAAAGTAATTGGACGTGCTGGAGTAGGCGTTGATAATATTGATGTAGAGGCAGCTACCCAAAAAGGCATAATTGTACTTAATGCACCAGAAGGAAATACAATTGCAGCAACAGAACATACGATGGCAATGATGTTGGCGCTGGCGCGTAATGTTCCCCAAGCTCATGCCAGCTTGAAAAATGGACAGTGGCTGCGCAGCAAGCTGATGGGTGTGGAAATGCGTGGTAAAACATTAGGAATTCTAGGGCTGGGGCGTATTGGTTCAGGTGTGGCAAAACGAGCTTTAGCAATGGAAATGAACGTTGTAGCTTATGACCCTTTTATTAACGCAGAGCAGGCGGCGGCTATAGGTATTCAACTACTGGAACTGGATGAAATTTTCCCGTTGGCTGATTTCATCACGCTGCATTTGCCTTTTACCTCTGAAACGAAATATCTGTTAAACAAAGAGCGTTTTGCTAAAATGAAGCCCAGTGTACGGATTATAAACTGTGCACGAGGCGGCGTCATTCATGAAGGGGATTTGGCAGAGGCTATTGAACAAGGTATTGTAGCAGGTGCAGCAATTGATGTATTCGAAAAAGAACCCGTCAATCCGGAAAATCCGTTATTAAAGCTGGACCAGGTAATCGTGACGCCTCATTTAGGCGCCTCTACAGCAGAAGCACAAGTTGGTGTAGCGGTGGATGTGGCAAAAGGTATTATTGCAGCGCTGAAGGGGGAACCTATTGCTACGGCAGTAAATATGGCACCGATTCAGTCTCATGTGCTAGAGGTCATTCGTCCGTATTTTAACTTGGCAGAAAAAATGGGTTGTTTGGCCATTAATTTGGCCGAAGGCCGTATAACAGCAGTCGATGTAGAATATAATGGGGAAATTAGTGAAGTCGATACAAAAATGCTGACCACAGCCATGATTAAAGGCTTGCTAAATTCCATTTTGACAGAACATATTAATTATGTGAATGCTCCAGGGGTTGCAAAATCTCGTGGCATTAAAATACGCGAAGTAAAAAGTAAAGAAACAGCTAATTTTGCTAATTTGATTACCGTACGAGTGTATACGGATAAGAAGACCCATGTTGTAGCCGGAACTTTGTTTGGACATGAAGAAGGCCGTATTGTAATGATTGATGGATACCGAGTGGATGTTGAGCCTCAGGGCTGGCTGATTGTGGGACTTCACTTGGATCGTCCAGGAATGATCGGTTATGTTGGTACCATTTTAGGTACTGATGGGATTAATATTAATAGTATGCAGGTAGGCCGTACAGAGGTTACGGGTACCAATATTATGGTGATGAGTGTAGATTCTGATGTACCAGCAGCTACTATGCTTAAAATAAAAGCTGTGGATGGAATCTTGGGAGCAAAAATGATTAACTTTTGTGTAATTTAGGAGGGAAAAATATGGCTAGTGTAAAACCTTTCCGCGGTCTTAGACCGGCACCCGAATTGGCAGATAAAGTTGTTTCTCTGCCCTATGATGTAATGGACTCTGCTGAAGCAAGAGCCATTACATCCAAAAATGAATTGAGTTTTTTGCGAGTTACTAAATCGGAGGTGGACCTTGCCCTTGATGTGAATCCATACTCAGAAGAGGTATATCAAAAAGCCAATGAAAATCTTCAAGACTTTATAAAAAAAGGAATTTTAATCCAGGATGAGAAACCTTGCTTTTATATTTACAAGCAGCAGATGGGAAGCCATACCCAGGTAGGATTAGTGGCAACGGTATCTGTTGTTGAATATAACAATAATATTATTAAGAAGCATGAATTGACCAGGCCGGATAAAGAACAGGATCGAGTCAATAATATTACAGCTACAGGGGCGCAGACAGGAGCTGTATTTATAACCTATAAAGCAAATGATCATATGAATGCTGTTATAGCCCAGGGAATGACAAAACAGCCAGTATATGATTTTGTTACCGAAGATGGAAATCGTCACACGCTCTACGTTGTGGATGACGCTGTTAAAATAAAGGCAATTGAACAGGCTTTTGCCCGTATTGAGTCCTTATATATTGCTGATGGACATCATCGTTCTGCTGCTGCTGCCAGGGTTTATGAAACCTATAAAGCAAATAATCCTGAGCATACTGGTGAAGAAGCATATACTAGGTTCCTAGCAGTAATTATTCCTCATACAATGACGAAGATTATGGATTATAATCGAGTTGTAAAAGATTTAAATGGATTAACAGAAGAGGCCTTTCTCAAAAAAATCCAAGAAAAATTTAGTATTGAACCGTGTACTCGAATCTCATGTAAAGCGGAATATCCTCATTATTTTGGTATGTATCTGAATAAAGCATGGTATAAATTAGTGGCGAAACCGGGCAGTTATGATGAAACAGATCCCGTAGGGAAGCTGGATGTTAGTATCCTGCAGAGCAATCTGTTAGAGCCTATCTTGGGTATTGGGAATCTTCGTACGGATAAACGCATTGATTTCGTCGGAGGCATTCGTGGCATGGGAGAATTAGAGCGTTTAGTAGATAGTGGTGAATATGTTGTTGCTTTCTCTATGTTCCCGACGTCGACTAAGGATTTAATGGCAATTGCTGATGCTGACCAAATTATGCCGCCTAAGTCAACCTGGTTTGAGCCGAAACTTAGGGATGCAATCGCAGTACATTTGATAAATGGAGGAAACTAAAAGATGGCACAGCGTGTTTTTAATTTTAATGCAGGTCCAGCAGTACTGCCTTTAGAGGTGTTGGAAGAAGTACAAGGTGAATTACTCAACTATCAGGAAACGGGCATGTCTATTTTGGAAATTAGCCATCGCTCAAAAGCATATGAAGCGATTAATCGTCAAGCCGAAGCTAATCTGAAAGAACTGTTGGGCTTAGGAGATAATTATAGAGTCTTATTCTTGCAAGGGGGGGCGAGTACTCAATTTGCGATGATACCAATGAATTTCCTACCCCCAGGGCGGACCGCAGATTATATATTAACAGGCGCCTGGTCAGAGAAGGCCCTTAAAGAAGCCAAATTATTTGGTAATACTCATGTAGCAGCAACAACTGCCGAGGGCAACTATAAGCGCATTCCGAATCTGGATGAAATTCAGCTAAGTGACAATCCTGCCTATGTACATATTACTTCGAATAATACGATTTTTGGTACTCAATGGAAAACCCTGCCTTCCTTCGGTGAAGTACCATTGTTTGCCGATATGTCATCGGATATTTTGTATAAGCCCTTTGATGCAGAAAAATTTTCTTTAATTTATGCAGGAGCACAAAAGAACTTAGGTCCTTCCGGTGTTACCGTTGTTATTGCCCGTAGGGAGTTATTAGAGAATAATCCTAAAGATATTCCTACGATGCTGCGATACGAAACCCATGCTAAGAATGATTCCCTTTATAATACGCCACCGGCTTTTTCTGTGTATGTACTAAACTTAGTGCTGCAGTGGATTAAGAAGCAGGGCGGATTAGTGGGAATGCAAAAGCGTAATGAAGAAAAAGCGGCTTTGATTTATCATACGATTGACAATAGCAATGGTTTTTATAAAGGGCATGCACAAAAGGACAGTCGTTCTTTAATGAACATTACCTTCCGATTACCGAGTGAAGAGCTAGAGAAGACCTTTGCCAGTGAAGCTGAAAAGGCTGGTCTTGTCGGTCTTAAGGGGCATCGTTCTGTAGGCGGCTTACGGGCTTCCACGTATAATGCCATGACGGTAGAAGGCTGCCGGGTACTACAACAATTTATGTTGCATTTTCAGCAGAAAAACGGGTAAACTACAGGAAGAAAAGTTAGAAAGCGGGAGTACAGGTTAACTGTATCCCGCTTTTCATCTTATTCTTTTTATTCTGACGCTCGCCAATTTCCAATGTCGACCAGAGAAGGTGGAATCTCATTGAAATATTTCAATGAGAGTGGCAGGATTATTCCCAGGAGATCGTGAAAAAGTAATGAAAATAAGATAAACATTATTAAATAATAGAAAAAATTTATTATAGCTTACTTTGATGGCAAGTCTAATGAGGATTGATCTTGTTTAGGAGAATCAGGCAGAGAGATAATTTGGAGGGGGATACCTCCTGCAGTCGGTGCTAGGGTATTAAAAACTAAGGTGTAGATTAAGCCGAACAAGCCTGAGGTCAAACCTGCTAAAAGCGTGATAAAAGCTCCTCCAAGGAAGCCGAGAGAACTTCGATCCATAATGAAAAAGAGCAAACCGACAATACTTCCCGTACAAATACCACCAGCAAACATTAGATAAAAAACAGGTCTATAGCCAAGGCGAATCAGTTTATAATTAAACATACGATCAACTGCCTTTCGATCCGGGTTTTTCAGTATGAAATATAAGTAGGGCGGCAAAGAATAATCATAATTAAAGCTTCAACCTGTTACTTAACCTACGCTCATAGTTATGTCATACTTTGCCTGTTTACGGCTGGATATAGTTGTTTTGGAGAATACCTATAAAATCTAGGAGGAATGAAAAATGTCTAATGAAATATTTGATATTGGGATTATTGGTGGGGGACCAGCGGGTCTATCGGCTGCTTTAACAGGGCGGATTCGCAATAAGAGTGTTGCTTTATTTGAGCATATGGATTTTAGCCTAAAATTGCAGAAAGCTCACATAGTGGATAATTATTTAGGAGTACCACAGGTTACAGGGCAAGGGATGATGCAGCAATTTGTAGCTCATTGTACTGCCCACAATCCCAGCATTATAAAGGAAAAAGTCGTGAATATTTTTCCGGGGGACGATTTTTTCACCTTACTGACACCTGGGGCAACGTATCAGGTGCGTACGGTGATTATTGCAACGGGTGTGGTAGCTACTACTTTGTTTCATGGTGAAAAGGAATTCTTAGGTAAAGGTGTAAGTTACTGCGCTACTTGCGATGGGATGATGTATAAAGGCAAAGATGTGGCTGTTATTTCCTACACCAGTGAAGGTGAGCATGAAGCGGAGTATTTAAGTGAACTATGTCGTACGGTCTATTATCTGCCTCAGTATAAAGATATGGCTCCATTGCGTTCTGGTATCAAAGTCATCCATGAGAAGCCCCAGACGATTTTAGGTGATGTAGTAGTAGAAAAATTGCAGATGGGCAAAGAGGAGCTAAACGTTCACGGAGTATTTATAATTCGCATGTCTGATCCAGTGGAAAATATACTTCCAGGTCTTGCTCTTGACGGTGAGGTTATCAAAGTAAATCGGGATATGTCTACAAGCATTCCAGGGGTGTTTGCGGCAGGCGATTGTACAGGAAAACCGTGGCAGATAGCCAAAGCTACAGGTGAAGGCTTAGTAGCGGTATTAAGTGCCATTACTTATTTAGGGAAAAAAGATAAATAAAGCAGTCTTAAGGTAAACCATAGGGTGACATAACCAAATAAGGTGAAGACAATGGAAACCAGAGAAGTAAAACCAATATAACTAAAAAGTACACTGAATGTTATGACGATGAGTAACGCGGCAGTCTTGGATAAACCTGTGACTGCCGTTAATTTTGTAGTGCATCCATATAGGCATGCTAAGCCAGTGGTATACATGGCAGCGGCAAAGGTAAAGATATAAGCTGCATGATGAACAATATGCTGTGATCCTGCAATATGCAGCATGGGAATTTCATATTCTGGAGATAACGGATAGTGAATCATAACCACCAGGATGATTAAACCTGCTAATAATAATAGCAGCAAGCTGCCGATTATGCTTCCAATTATGCGGATAGAAGGCTCGGGAGTGCGGGCGCCTAGAGGAACTAATATGGTAGCACTCATAACTAAGTTGTAAGAAAGATAGAGTAAGCTAGAGAGCAGCCAATGAGAAGTTGATATGTTGATGGTTGCTGATGAAATATGCAGCATTGTAAAATTCCAGTCATGATAAGACAGCGAGTACATAGCGACAAAGCTTGTAATAGCTGCCAGCAGCGGCGTAATAATGAGATTTGCTGTGGCGATACCGTTAATACCCCAGAGTGTTGTGAGTAATAGGATCAAGGCCATAATGCCGATACCCAAACCGTAAGGCAGGTGCAGGGTATCCCGAAATAAAGTGCCGTTTCCTGCTAGCATAACCGTTAGAACCCCAAAGAGGGACAAGGTAATGATACAATCTAATACAGTACCAATTTTTTTCCCGCATGCATAGTATAATAATTGATGATAACTGGTAGCTTTAATGGTATAACTGATCTTTAGAATCGTAATACCGAGCCAGGCAAATAAAATGATTGTGAACAATAGACCAACCAATCCCATACTGCCGTAGACGACGAAAAACTGGGTAAGTTCTTGTCCGGAAGCAAATCCTGCTCCCATAATAGTTCCTGCATAGATAGCGGCAATTTTGGCTATCTTAAGTACATGATAGGACATTGCATCACTCCTTAGAACTTGGCAGTTCTCTTATTTTTTCTATGTAAAAACTTGGGATATTATGCAGGATATATTAAAAAAAAATTGAATTTTTCAATAGAGAATATATGGGTTATTAATTAGGAAGGATAAAATGCACTAAGAGGAGTTTGCTGCCAGATGAGAAAAGATATAGCGTATCGAATCGCCCAAGCTATTCATGCGGGCCTATTTCATGGCGTACTTGTGATTGATAGTGAGTTTAGGTCAGTTTTTCTCAATCAGGCATTATGCGATATGTGGAAAGTGCAGCAGCAGGACGTCTTACATCATTCTGTGCTGGACCTTTTCTGTAATGGCAATGTGAAGAAATTCGGCGGTGCTTATCAAGGTCCTTTAATTGAAACGATGGTTACTGGGCGGGAAATAAGTGGCTGTGAAGTATATTTTAATATGCCTGGGAATAAGGAAGGTAAATGGTTTTTGGTCAATACTTTTATCTTGCGAGATGAAAGTGGGCAGCCAGAATATGCTCTAGGAAATTATATTGTAATTGATAAGTTCAAAGTGTTTGAAAATAAGCTGAATGCTGTGAATATGAATATTATTAAAGCCTTTTGCAAAGCAATTGGAGTGAGAGATATCTATACGATGCAGCATAGTGAAAATGTTGCTGCACTACTTGTCGGCTTAACTGAATACATGAGGTTATCTGATAGTGAGGTAACGATGGCTTATTTAGCAGGGATTGTGCATGATGTAGGTAAAATTGGTATTTCGGAAGAGATTTTAAATAAACCAGGTCGTTTGACAGAGACAGAGTATGAAATTGTTAAACGCCATCCTTCCAAAGGGGCGGATATCTTGCAAGAGGTAGATGAATTCGCTACTTTGGCTCACATTGTTCGTCATCATCATGAGCGATATGATGGAAAAGGTTACCCTAATGGATTACAGGAGGAAGAGATTCCTCAGATTAGTCGTATGCTGACAATCTGTGATGCTTATGATGCTATGACGAGTGTACGGTGTTACTGTAGTCCTCATAGTGTTGAGGAAGCCTTAGTTGAAATAAAAAAATGTGCTGGTGAACAGTTTGATCCGAAACTCAGCAGCATTTTTATTGATTTTATTCGAGAGTGTAATTCTGGGGATGGTATGAGACCTGCTTTACAATAAATAGTGAATATTGTAGAATATAATGGTATACGCTATTTATGTATAAGAACAGATTTATTCCGTTATGTATCGCATAGCAGTGTTGATGCGGAAAAATACTCTCGTTTCTGGATAGCAGGCGGGAGTTTTTTATTATTATCTCCGTGTTCTCTAGTTTTTAGAGAATGCGTTACTATTTTTACTAGGAATAGGAGGAGGGTTTAGCATGCTTGATGTTAAATTTGTTAGGGACCATACAGAAGAAGTTCAGCAAGCCTTGGTAAAGCGTGGAATGAATCTTAGTTTAGATGAATTTTTAACCTTGGAAAAAGAACGCCGGGAGCTATTAGGGCAGGTAGAAACGCTTAAAAATACGCGTAATACTGTTTCTCTTGAAATCAGTCGCTTGAAAAAAGCAAAAGAAAATGCGGATAATTTAGTATCCCAGATGCGTCTGGTCGGTGACCAAATTACTGAATTGGATGGTAAGGTAAAAGAAGTAGAGGGAAAATTGCAGGCCATTATTATGGATATCCCAAACATACCTCATCAATCAGTCCCTGTCGGACGTGATGAAAAGGATAATGTAGAGGTACGCAATTGGGGAACTTTGCCTACATTTGTGCAGCCACCACTCCCTCACTGGGAAATTGGCGAGAAGCTTAATATTCTTGATTTTGAACGAGGCGGCAAGGTGACAGGCGCACGTTTTACTTTTTATCGAGGTCTAGGTGCCAGGCTAGAACGATCACTCATTAGTTTTATGCTGGATGTACATACGAGCGAACATGGTTACACTGAATTTTTCCCTCCTTTTATTGCGAATAAAGAGAGTATGACAGGTACGGGGCAGCTTCCTAAATTTGGCGAGGATATGTTTAAGTTAGAGGGGCTGGATTATTATTTGATCCCTACCGCTGAAGTTCCAATTACCAATTACCATCGTGGTGAAATTTTGGATGCTAAAGATTTACCTTTATACTATACTGCTTATAGTGCTTGTTTCCGCGCGGAGGCAGGAGCTGCCGGCCGCGATACTCGTGGATTAATTCGTCTTCATCAGTTTAATAAGGTGGAGATGGTGAAGTTCTCTTTACCTGAAAATTCCTATGAAGAGTTGGAGAAATTAACACATAATGCAGAACGTATTTTAGAACTATTAGGTCTGCCCTATCGCACGGTAGCTTTATGCAGTGGTGATATGGGATTCTCTTCTGCTAAGACCTATGATATTGAAGTATGGCTGCCTAGTTTCAATGCGTATCGGGAGATTTCATCTTGTTCCAATTTTGAGGATTTTCAAGGTCGTCGTGCGGATATTAAATTCCGTCGGGAAGCAAAGACTAAACCAGAGTTTGTACATACTCTCAATGGATCGGGCTTGGCAATCGGTCGTACCGTAGCTGCCATTTTAGAGAACTATCAGCAGGCTGATGGCTCTGTTATTGTACCAGAAGTATTAAGGAAATATATGGGCGTTGATGTTATTGCTACTAAGTAAATCATACTAGGTAGAATAAAGCTTCTTTGCCTGTAGAAAAGACTTGGCATAGGTCAAGTCTTTTCTTTGTAGCATCAGAATGTATAAGTTTTAAGGGGAATATCGAAACACAAAAGTCACAAAGATGCACAAAGAACACAGAGACATGTTTATTCCACCCCTTTGTGTTCTTTGTGACTTTTGTGTCTTTGTGTTTTAAAACGGCTATGTTTTATTGGTATGTGAAATGTGTATAGCCTTATTCCTTCTTCATAGCCTTCGCATCTTCGCGGTTCAAAATGTTTTATTATAAATTTTTTTTGAAAAAATTTAAATTCGTACTTCGAAGTTGCCTTTTATTTTAGATGATGATTTGTTCTTTCTCTGTACAATTTTCTGAGGAGAAGAAGAAGGAGAGGCGGTTGCTGAGGAATTCATTAAATTCAGAAGATCCTGTGGACTGTCGGCGGAATAATTAAGAATGGTTCGCTGTTTTTTGTGATTGTTCTTCCATAGGCGGAAGCAGGCAAGAGAAATGGCAATAAGCAATACGAGAGAAAAGAAGAATCCGAAACCAAAAGGAGAAGGTTTATTCTTAGAGGTGGATACTGTGGGGGCGGAGGTGGTTTGGGATGAAGTTTCCCGATACTTTCCTAAAGATGGTTGTGCAGGAACAGGAGTGTTATCGGTAGAGGAGGGAGAGGCTGCCTTCTTTGTAGTTGCAGGAGGCGGAATAGTCGTTTTACCTTCCGTTGGTGTCTTTACAGTTGCCGATTTATCGGCGTTAATAGAATTGGTTGCGGGTGGCGATGCAGGCAGATCTGCACTATTCTCAGAAGATTTATGATTCACAGTGGGAGGCGTAGGAGGAGTTGGTCTCGTTGGCGGGGTTGGAGTTTGCATATCAAAGAAGCTCCTTTGTCATTCATATCTTACTCTATTGTACCAAATATCACCGAAGCTTGTATATCATTAAAGTGCATTGCCGATTAGGGTTTATTTTTTAGCCCCGCAGTAATGGGTTTCCTTATAGGAATTATGTGGTATCTTGTCGAAGTATAAGACTTATTCTTAAAATAGAGCTACAGGTGGTCCTATATAGAAATACAGAGAGTTAAAGAGCGGAGGTAAAGTGTTTTGAAATTAGAGTCGGGCATGTCTATTGCTCAAGAGATTGTTGCTTTAATTTATAATATAAGTAGGTACCCTGTTATGATTTGGGATCATACGGGGGGGCTTCTTGCTGAGTCTGGTGCTTTGGAATTTGGAGAAAAGTGCAAGCTTTCTGGTAAAAAGCATATTAGAAGTTTACAGATGAACACATCTTGTGATTATATAGAGGAATTTATTTTTCTGGAGAATAACAGAAACGGTAAAATTGCGATTGGCAGTACTACTGATACTGCAAAAGTATTGATTGCGCTGGCAACTGAATTGGCTGTTCTTTTATGGCGGAAAAATAAGGCTTATCAAAAATTAAGCCATCAAATGGGAGAATATGAAACGCTATTTAATTTGATCCCTGTACAGATTTGGTATAAAGATACAAATAATAAAATTATTCGTGTAAATAAACAGGTGGAAAAAGATATTGGTATTCCCATTCAGGATTTTGTAGGAAAATCGGTACAGGAATTTTTTCCTGTCTATTCGAAAAAATATTATGAGGATGATTTGGCAGTTTTACGCTCGGCTGAGCCTAAGCTAGGTATTTTGGAACAAATCAATCATGCTAATGGTGAGAACCGCTGGATCTATACAAGCAAGATCCCAACCAGGAATTGTGATGGGATTGTAACAGGACTTGTTGCTTTGGTAGTTGATATTACGGAAAGTAAGAAAATGGAAAAGCAAATGCCGATTTGGGCTAAGATATTTGAAAGCAGTGGCGAAGCAATTTCAGTCACCGATAAAGAGAATCGTTTTGTTGCCGTAAACCGCGCTTTTTCTTTAACTACAGGCTATTCCTCTGATGAGGTCATTGGTAGAGAGCCTAGTCTTTTAAAGTCTGGTTACCATGATAAGATCTTTTACCAAAACATGTGGGCGGCAATTATTCAAACAGGTTCTTGGGAAGGAGAGATTTGGGAGAAGCGAAAAGATGGTGTAATTTATTTAAAATGGTTACGAATTGATCAGATTAAAGATGAAGAAGGCAATTTGATTAATTACCTGGCACGATTTACCGATATGAGTGAGAAAAAGGCCGCCGAAGAGCGGATTCATTATTTGGCAAGGCATGATGCATTAACAGGGCTAGCCAATCGGGAAGTGTTAGGCAAACAATTAGCAAAAGATATAGAAAGGGCTCGTCATAGCGGCAGCGGCGTAGGAGTTATTTCTCTTAATTTGGATCGGTTTAAAAATATCAATGATTCTTTAGGGCATAAAGTGGGGGATGAAGTCTTAAAGGAGCTTGCCGATCGGCTGGAGACCTGCTCTAAGAGAACAAGTCTAACAGCGCGTTTTGGTGGTGATACCTTTAATTTTATTGTACCAAAAATTTCTCAGAAAGAAGAGATTATAAAAGTAATTCATGAGGTCATGAGTGCTTTGGAAAGACCTCTCTTGCATGGTGGATTCGAGTTAATCATTACTGCAAGTATTGGTGTCAGCGTATATCCTGATGATGGAGATACGGCAGAAGTGCTAATTCGCAATGCTGATACAGCCATGCATAAGGTGAAGGATAATGGACGTAATTTTTATGAGTTCTTTGAAGCCAATATGAATGAATATGCATCGGAACGTCTTATGCTTGAAAATAATTTGCGACGTGCGCTGGCAAGAGAAGAATTTGTTTTATTTTATCAACCTCAAGTGGACAGTAAAACAGAAGCTCTCATTGGAGTGGAAGCTCTGATCCGCTGGATGCGTCCTAATACTGAAATCGTATCGCCAGGAGAGTTTATTCCAATTTTAGAAGAGACAGGCCTTATTATTCCCATTGGTAAATGGGTTTTGGCAGAAGCGTGCCGGCAGCATAAAGAGTGGATTCGAAAGGGCTTACCGCCAATTCCTATCTCTGTAAACATTTCTGCCATTCAATTTCAGGAAAAGGAATTCTTGCCGATGCTTTCTAATATTATAAAAGAAAGTGGTATTGAACCAGGATATCTAGATCTGGAGCTAACAGAGAGCGTTGTCATGCGACAGCCGGAATTTGTTATCAAGCAGCTAGAGTTTATTAAAGAGATGGGAATCAATTTATCCTTAGATGATTTTGGAACCGGGTTTTCCAGTCTGAGTTATTTGCGCTATTTTCCTCTGGATCGGTTGAAAATTGACCAATCGTTTGTACGTGGTTTGTCGACGGACTCGGTTAATGAAGCAATCATTGAGGCGGTAGTGGCTTTAGGAAAGAGTTTGAAGATAAAAACCATTGCGGAGGGCGTTGAAACGAAACAAGAATTAGATTTTCTGCGAAAGCTTGAATGCGATGAGATACAAGGATATTATTTTTCGAAACCTTTGCCCAGTGATGATTTTATAAAATGGTTTACCAATCGGTAAAGAAAAGTCTTCCTAAGAGAAGAAGTCTCGAGAGGATTTCGTTCTAGAATCAGAATTTATAAGTTTTGAGGGTGAAAAAATATAAGATGTGAACCACAAAGGCACAATGCCGCTCTGCGGCACACAAAGGAGTGCACAAAAAAATATAAATAGAATCCCACTTTGTGTCCTTTGTGTCTTTGTGGTTCAAAAACGCCTATTTCTTCATTTTTAAATAATAAAAACCCTGCAATGAATGCAGGGTGATTTTACATAATGATGTATTGATTTTGAAATTACATGGCTAGGGCGGCAGGACTCGAACCTGCGGATGCGGGAATCAGAATCCCGTGCCTTACCAGCTTGGCGACGCCCCAATGAAATTTCCTATATGCATTATATACTATTTTCTTCAGAATAGCAAATCGTTTTCCCTTAGAAGGCTACTCTTTTTTATAATTATGTAGTGTAGCTGTTGATATCTTGTCAATGTTCTTTCTTCTTGGCAGAAAATCATTGCGGTAACTAGAAAGAATCGTGTAAAATAAGGGTTCAGGACAATTTAATCTGGAGCTAGATCGAATCAAACTTAATCACAGGTTTAAAATAGATGACAGGGAGAGTCGCATGAAATTATTTATTGCAGAGAAACCGAGTATGGCAGCAGAACTTGCAAAATGCCTGCCTGGCCCTCTCGTTCGCAAAGATGGATATATTGAAACCGGCGGCGGGGTCGTGACTTGGGTATTTGGTCACATTCTTCGCCAAGCAGAACCGGGAGAATATGATGAAAAGTATAAAAAATGGCGGGCTGCAGATTTACCCATTATTCCTGCAGAGTGGAAGCTGTTAGTGGCTGATTCTTGCATGAAGCAATTTAATATTATTAAGACTCTCATTGGTAAAGCCGCAGAAATTGTTCATGCAGGTGACCCGGATCGGGAGGGTCAATTGCTGGTGGATGAAGTATTAGGCTATACTCATAATGAAAAACCAGTCATGCGCATTCTTGTAAATGCACTGGATGAAAAAAGTATAAAAAAAGCACTTACGAATCTGCGCAGTAATCAGGATTTTTTTAATTTAAATCAGTCGGCTTTAGCTCGTTCGCGGGCTGATTGGCTTGTTGGGATGAACCTGTCTCGTGCGTTTACGTTAGCCGCCCAAAGCGCTGGTCACGACATTACATTACCCATCGGTCGGGTTAAGACTCCTACTCTTGCGTTGGTAGTAAGACGGGAGCGAGAAATAAAAAACTTTAAAGCAGCAGATTACTTTTTAATTAAGGCAGACATAAAACATGAGAATGGACCATTTAAAGCATCGTGGAAAGCAAAAGAAGAACAGCTAGGCAGGGATTCAGAAGGACGTTTAGTTGATCCTGTTATTGCACAAGCATTGATTGAGAAATTGGAAAAAGCACAAGAAGACGTTTCTATCGTATCTTGTGATACCAATGAAAAAAAAGAACCCCAGCGCCTCCCCTTTTCTTTGTCGGCTCTACAGGTTCTGGCTGGAAAAAAGTACGGATATGATCCCCAGGCTGTTTTGACGGGGGTTCAGAATTTATATGAAAAGAAACTTACATCCTATCCCCGTTCAGATTGTGATTTTTTGCCTGAGTCTCAAAAAGCGGATGCCACTGTCATTCTGGCTAATTTACGTAATAGTCACCAGGAAGAGTTAGCGGTCTGGTCAGGAAAGGCTGATATAAAAATTAAGAGCCGTGCCTGGAATGATAAAAAGATTACGGCTCATCATGCGATCATTCCTACGGAAGTGCCCTGTAAAATTAACGCGTTACCAGAAATCGAAAGAAATTTATACTTCTTAATTGCTCAGGCCTATGTAGCGCAATTTTATCCTGTTCACGTGTATAACCAGACTCGCGCGGAGCTTGAATATGCAGGTGAAGATTTTGTTGCTAATGGCAGAGTCATCGTGACAATGGGCTGGAAAGAACTTTATGGCGGTGAAGTCAAAGAAGAAGAGGATGAAGATAGTAAGACTTTGCCTAATATGCAAAAAGGTGATAAGGCTGATTTTATCAGTGCTACGTTAGAAAAAAAGACAACAAAGCCGCCAGTACGTTTTACCTCTAGTACACTGCTGCAGGCTATGAAGGAAATACATAAATATGTTAAGAATCCTGAATTGAAAAAACATCTTAAAGATGTTTCTGGAATTGGGACAGAGGCCACTCGGGCTTCTATTATAAAAGAACTGACAGTACGGTCTTTTTTAGAAGAAAAGAAAAAATACCTGTATCCTACGGAGTCGGCTTATCTTCTCATTGATGCATTGCCGGAAGAATTAACCTATCCTGATTCCACAGCCATATGGGAGATTATCTTTAATCGTATGGTGGAAGGAAAGGCTGAGCTCAATAGTTTTATTGGTCAGCAGACCGAATTTATTACTAGCTTATGTTTAAAGGCCAAAGAAGTTCAAATTGAAAATAAAGATGCGAATGTAGTAAAGTGTCCAAGATGTAAGCAGGGTGTATTAAAACTGCGCAATGGCAAGAATGGAGCCTTTTGGGGATGCTCCCGTTTTCCGGAGTGCCGGGGTACTTGTAATGACAAAGATGGACAGCCTCAGCTATAAAAAGACTCGATTTGAGAAAATAATAGTCGAATACAAACGATTTTCAAAGAATACTACCATTTTTGATTCTCATATGGTATTATTTTCTTATTGGCATAAGGAGGTAAACAGATGAAGTGGTTTCAGAAAAAGGCTGTTATACTGATGATATCCTTCTTGGGTTTAGGGATATGGCTGCCTGTCGTTCAGGCTGCACCTATACAAAATAGTGACCTCATAAAGGTAACCGTAAATATAACCATTGAGAATCCGGATTATTTCTGGAAGTATCCTTTTTTAGGAAAAGAAATTGATGGTATTCGAATTTATGGCATGGGGCAAAGTTTTTTTATACAGCCAAATTCAAGCGGTGAAAGGGTTGAATTTGATGTACCTAAGAACTACCGATTAAAGATTGCTCTTGAATTACAAAATAATAATGAGACTGTAAAAGAAACTCGTTACTCTACAAAACGAGGCGTAGATGCCAAGAAAAATACGCTGGAGATCCTTTTAAAAGCACCAGGACCTCAATCGATTATTCTTTCTACAGCAGATTTCGAAGAAATACGGGGTAAATAACTAGGGTTAAAGGCAGTGATTTGATTCATAGATTTCCAAAAAACTTTTTTACTATATAGCGGATTCGTACATCTAGTTATATAGGGAGGTTCACATATGAGAAAAGAAAGAGTATTATTGGTTGATGATGATGGTATAGCTCTATTGGTGCACAGTAAAATGCTGGAACAGCATGCTGAAATTGTTACTGCGGCAAATGCGAATGAGGCTTTGGAAATTATAAAGAAAGATAAGGCATTTGCTGTCATTATATCGGATCAATATATGCCGGATATGAATGGGGCCGAACTATTACAAATTGTAGGTGTAATGGTACCGAATATGGTTCGGATCATGATTACTGGTTTTGCAGATTTAGACGTTGCCATGCAAGCGGTGAACTTGGGAAATGTATTTCGGTTCTTGGTTAAGCCTTGCTGTCAAGAGGACTTAGTGCTGGCCCTTGCTGCTGGCCTTGAAAAATATCGACAATCTATAGGCGAGACGTTCCAAGAGGAGACTGCATTGACAGAACCATTAACAGAAAGAGAAAGAGAGGTTCTGCGCTTATTAGGCATTGGTTTTACCAGTGGAGAAATTGCCTTGGCTATGGGGATTACAATTGGTACCGTTAAAACTCATGTGCACCATATTTTTGGTAAATTAGCAGTGAACAACCGTATTAAGGCAGTGGCGAAAGCAAAAAGTATAGGACTTATATCAAGATAACATAAGGTTCGTGGAATATCTAAGAAAGATATTCCTATTTTATTTCACATTCGAACAATTTTGGTGAAACAATATATTTCAAGTTATTGCAAAACTATATCTTTTGGCAGATGTGGTTTAGAAGTAAATCATCTATATTATGAATAAGTGGTAATCGTATTTGAGAAGGTGATTTTCATGGAACATATAAATGTGTCATTGATTCTATTGTTAATTATAGTCGGCATATCATATGCGATGTCCTTTTATACTTGGCGATATCGTTTTATATACGGATTATGGCTTTTTTGGAGTGTAGCTTTTATTGGTATTACATTACAAATTGTCGGTTTCTTATTATATGAAGGTTTAGATATTGCAATGATAAGTGCTAGTATCGCCTTTTTATGTATTGTAGTTAGCTTTATTGCATTTAAGTTCTTTGAGATTGTTCCAGCCGCAAAAAGCTTAGCTGTTGAGAATATGGAGGATGGTATTCTCGTACTTGATACCAAGGACCGAATATTGGATATGAATGCCCAGTTGGAGAAAATCTTAGGCATTAAGAAAAGCAATGTTGTAGGGGCCGTTGTAGAAAGAATCGCAGCAACGTGGCTAGTGCAAGCTATACAAGGCGAAAAGTTTCAAAAATACACGACGATGCTTCAGCAAGATGAGAGCTATTATGAAGTCAACTCTACGCCTTTGCAGCATCGGGGAAAAAATTTTGGCAGGGTGATTGTGCTCTGTGATGTTACCAGCCGTATGTTGGCGGAACAACGCTTTCAGCAATTATTGCAGTCAGAAGAAAAATTACTGCAAACGGAAGCCTTAGCTCATATGATGTTTAATCACCATCAAGCCATGATGATGATAATTGAAAGCAAGACGGGTCATATATTAGAAGCCAATGCAGCAGCAGAAAATTTCTATGAATCCCCCTTAATTGGTTGTCTGATACAAGAATTTATTGAGTACCCTGATAAACGTGGAGAAAAGAATAGCAGTCAATATGCAAATGTTGGAGAGTATCAGTTTATGGCAAGGTACGCCTTAGCTTCAGGAGAAGTAAAAGATTTATCTGTGAATCTTACAACGAAAGTAATTGGCGAAATGGTATTATCTTTTTTGATTTTAGAAGATTTTACCGAAAAGATGCAACTGGAAAAAGCACTGCGGGAAGCAAAAGAGAAAGCTGAAAAAGCAAATCGGGCAAAGGATGATTTTTTAGCAATTATTAGCCATGAGCTTCGCACGCCGATGAATGGTATTTTAGGAATGGCGAAACTGGCGCTAGGGACAAAATTGCAGCCAGACCAGCGGGAGTGCTTAGAATTGGTACAGGTTTCAGGGGAAAAACTGCTGGTTTTATTAAATGACTTACTTGATTTTTCAAAAGTTCGGGATGGAAAACTGGAATTAGAGAGTATTTGTTTCTCCCTGCGGGATGTAATGAGCGAATTTCATCGTATCTTAAGAATGAAAGCAAAGAAAAAGGGTTTGCAGTGTGTGATTCATATCGCCCATGATGTACCCGATGGATTGTGTGGTGATCCTCGGCGTCTGCAGCAAATTGTAATGAATTTAGCAGATAATGCGGTAAAGTTCACGAAGACCGGCTTAGTTTCAATTGCAGTGAATGTTAAGCAATACCTTGATAATCAGGTGAATTTATTATTTGTTGTACGGGATACGGGAATCGGGATTCCCCCAGAAAAAATTAATATTATTTTTCATAAATTTACCCAAGTCGACTCTTCTACCACGAGAAAATATGGCGGGACGGGCTTAGGACTTAGTATTGTGAAGCACTTGGTAGAAATCATGGGTGGTAGAGTATGGGTAGAAAGCAGCATAGACAAAGGCAGTTCTTTTTATTTTACCGTTGCCTTCGAGGTTTGCCAAATGCCTTTGGGCAATCATCCATTAGAGCAACCCAAACAGCCCGAAAGTAGCAAAGAATTGGAACGTATTGAGAAGCTGCAAGTTTTATTAGTGGAGGATGAATTTATCAATCAAAAGGTAGCTGTTAAAATGCTGACCAATCAAGGTCACAATGTTACATTAGCCTCCAATGGAAAACAGGCGATAGAATTCTTTAATAAAGAGCAATTTGATATTATTTTTATGGACATACAAATGCCTGAGATGGATGGGGTACAAACGACAGCTGCGATTCGTGATCTAGAAGAACAGTGGGCGGATGAACGGCATATTCCGATTGTGGCAATGACAGCTTATGCGATGAAGGGGGACAGGGAACGTTTGATGTCTTGCGGGATGGATGAATATATTAGTAAACCTCTGGATGCTGAGGTATTAAATAATGTAGTAAGAAAACTATTTTATGAGCGGTATGTGAATCCTAAGGAGCAAGGAGAAATGGATGAGGAGCCGAGGGAAGTGGCAGCCAATCCCTACTTGGATCAGCTTTTGAGCATTTGTCAGGGTGATGTGGATACAGTGAAGGCTGTTATTAGCTGCTTTTTGGACAATGGTACGCAATATATGCGAAATATAGAGCAGGCTGTAAGCGAAAAAAATGCCAGCCATTTGAAGCTCAGTGCTCATCGCTTAAAAGGTGCAGCAACGTATTTCGGAAATCAGACAGTTGTGGAATATGCAGCTCAACTAGAGCATATGGGAGATGTAGGTCAGCTTATTGATATTGAGCAGGTTTTTGTCAAATTGCAAGTAGCTGTCAAAGAATTGGAAGATGGGCTGCAGCAGGCATGGCGAGAATTACCCAATACAAAAGAATGAAAAAATACACGGCAGGGCCGTGTATTTTTTCATTCACTATATTTTAAAAGTATGTGTTTTCTCTGTCTGGTGTGGTTCATTAATTTTAGAACGCGTAGCATTTTAGTGATGTACGGAATCATTTGAAAAAACTTTAAGAATTTCAAAGTTAAGTCTTTGGGTTTCTAATATTGCAGTAATTTTCGCATCCATTCGATATAAAGTGGTGACAATATCATCTTGCTGATCCTCTGATAACAGATCAATGTTTGCGTGTAATTTTTGCAATTCTCCTGAAGTTAATTCTTCTAAGCTGTCAAGGCGCTTGTTGATATTCTCCATCGAAACTAATATTTTGTTTAGTATTTCTTCGTTCATATAATTCCCCTGTCTTTATCAATGATATAAATATATGTAATTTTTGGTTGACTTATTATACATTTTCCACTGCTGCTGCGTCAAGGTGTGTTATGGGATATCTTTAGGATCAAGGATAGCGCCAGGTCCTTCTTCTCCCGTGCGAATTCGCACTGCGTTTTCAATAGGATAAATAAAAATCTTACCGTCGCCGATTTTTCCCGTGGAGCAGACTTTCTTTACAGCTGCCACTACTTTTTCTACGGGAACTTTGCATACAACAATTTCTATCTTGATTCCAGCTAAAAGATTGATGTTATATTCTTTACCTCGGTATATTTCAGTATGACCTTTTTGTAGCCCGCAGCCAAATACTTGACTTACGGTCATACCTGTAACTCCGATTGCATTTAATGCTTCTTTCAATTCCTCCAGCTTGCCAGGACGGGTGATAATATCGATTTTGGTCATGATCGACATGGTGACTACCGCCTTTCATCATAATGTAAGAAGCAACGAAGTGAAGATGCTGCATATACTGATAATTAGCTATTTACGGTTAGATTCCTCCTGACCATTGGTAATAATGTATGGGAAAATTCAATATAATGCATAAAGTGAGGGACATTCAGGCAAGACTCTAAGATAGATTCCATATGTTAGTGAACATATATTAGAGTTTAACATCTGAATTAATTTAACTAATATAAAACGAATCGAACCACAAAGACGCAAAGGACACAAAGGGTTTAATTTAGAGCTTTTTGTACATTCCTTTGTGTGCCGCGGGCGGCATTGCGCCTTTGTGGTTCATAAGAAAGTATATTTTTCATCTTCGAAATTTATACTTTCTAGGTTAGTAAGAACTGATCACGCATTGCTTTTTTTACGCTATACATTTTAGTATGCAAGAAAGAACCTGACAGTAGAAACTGCCAGGTTCAAAAGGAGGATTATCGAAAAGAGGGAATGTTAGTAAACATGTATTAGGAGTTATCTTCTTGACGATCCATAATGGCAATGTCGCCTTCTTCGCCAGTGCGAATTCTAACGGCATTTTCAATGGGATAAACAAATATCTTACCATCGCCGATTTTACCGGTGCGACATACTTTTTTCACCGTTTCAATTACGGTTGTGACAGGAACTTCGCATACTACGATTTCCACTTTTATGCCAGCTAAAAGATTAATATTATATTCTTTACCACGGTATACTTCAGTATGACCTTTTTGCAAGCCGCAGCCAAATACCTGGCTTACTGTCATGCCCATTACACCAATGTCAGCCAAGGCTTCTTTTAACTCTTCCAATTTACCGGGGCGAGTCACTACATCAATTTTGGTTATTTTTCGCATGAAGGATTACCACCTTTCTGATTTAGTGAGATTTAGAATGTGAGGCTTGTAAAATTGAACTATTGATTGGTTCTGATTGACTGACAACATGAGAAAAGGTTAGAGGAGAACCGGCAGTTATATCTTGATAACTATAACCCCGTTCACCGTGTTCTGCAATATCTAGACCAATGTCTTCATGGTTTTCATCAGAGCGTACTTGCATGAATACACTAATTACTTTTAATATCACAAAGGTCATAACAGCTGCAAAAACCCAGGTAACTGCAACGCCGAATAATTGAGTGAAAACAAGATCAGGATTGCCAAAAAATAATCCATCAGCACCAGCTGGATTTACAGCTGTAGAGGCGAATAGACCTGTGGCGATTGCACCCCAAGTACCGCCAATTCCGTGAACGCCAAAAGCATCAAGAGCATCATCATAACCAAGTTTTGCTTTTAAAATACTAACAGCAAAGAAACAAATTGCACCGCCAGCTAAACCGATCACAATAGCAGGTATTACACTAACAAAACCTGCAGCAGGAGTGATTGCCACAAGACCGGCCACACAACCGCTCGCTGCGCCTAGTATAGTGGGTTTGCCATGGTAGAGCCATTCGGTTAAAACCCAAGCGAGTGTAGCGGCAGCTGCAGCTACGTGAGTAACAACGAAAGCGCTGACTGCTAAGCCATTGGCTGACAATGCACTTCCGGCATTAAAGCCGAACCAGCCAAACCAGAGAAGAGAAGCACCGATAAGGGTCATAGGCAAATGGTGAGGCAGCATAATTTCCGTGCCGTATCCCTTGCGTTTGCCAATAAATAAAGCAACTACTAAACCAGAAATACCTGAGGAAATATGAACAACCGTTCCGCCGGCGAAATCCAAGATGCCCATTTCCCGCATCCAGCCACCGACACCCCATACCCAGTGTGCAAGAGGGTCATACACAACGGTGGCCCAAATGACAATAAATACAGCGAAAGCGGAGAACCTCATACGTTCAGCAAAGGAACCTGTAATTAAAGCAGCTGTAATAATGGCGAACATACATTGAAAAACCATAAAAAGCAGATGGGGTATCGTCGCAGCATAGTCGGCATTTGGTAATTGACCTACATCGTTTAAGCCGAACCAGGCTAAGCTGCCGATGATATGGTTGATATCAGGTCCAAAAGAGAGAGAGTAGCCCCATAGTACCCATTGTACAGTAATAAGTCCGATGATAAAAAAACTTTGCATAAGAGTGCTCAGTACGTTTTTAGTTCTCACCATACCACCATAAAATAAGGCTAAACCAGGTGTCATAAGCATTACCAGTGCAGCACTTAACAGAATAAAAGTAGTATCACCTGTGTCGATGGTAGCAACCTCGGTAGCTGCTTCTACGCCTTCTGCGAAGGCTGTTCCGAGACTAAGCAGCATCATAAGGACAGAAGTGCTCATAATAGTTAATAGCTGTTTCATGTTAAAACCTCCCATGATTAATTAGATCGTAAGATATAGTATTTTATACTTTTGGGCAAATAAAAAAGCGTCTAAAGGTGGTGAGACCTTTAGGACGCCATTGTCCCTAATAGACAGAAAAAACCTCCGCGAGTACTTTGCGAAGGCGTCATTGCCTATTTTCGTATAAAATTATAAATGAATTATATCAGTGTTTTATAGCCATGTCAATAAAGAAACCCAAAATAAAAATCCGAACAAAAATAATATATTTCTATATAAAATTCGATAAAAATAGGTTATAATAATTTCTGGATTTGTAAAAAGCGTAAAAGTACAAGTCTATTTTTAATGTTGTATTATATATAGAAGCTTAATCATAAAGAGTTTATGAACCACAAAGGCACAATGCCGCTAACGCGGCACACAAAGGAGTGCACGAAAAAATAAATAAATAAAAACCCTTTGTGTCCTTTGCGTCTTTGTGGTTGATTCGTTTTATCGTTTTTTTTAAAGGGCGCGTAGCGTTTTTCTAACGTAAATATGGATGAGAAGGAGCAAGATAATGCAAAGCAAATATGATGTAGTGATTATTGGCGGAGGTCCGTCGGCAATTTTTGCCGCCTATGAACTAGTGTCCAGCAATCCAGCTATTTCTTTAGCTATGATTGAAGAAGGCCATGATATTTATCATAGGACATGTCCCATAGCAGAAAAGAAAGTGAAGCATTGCATAAACTGCAAACCATGCAGTATTATGCGTGGATTTGGTGGGGCAGGAGCCTTCTCTGATGGTAAGTATAATTTTACCAGCGAATTTGGAGGCTGGCTAAATGAGTATCTTACAGATGCGCAAGTGGAAGAGTTAATTGATTATGTAGATTCGATTAATATGAAATATGGAGCACCTAAGGAATTCTTCACGACCAAGAACAGCAGCATTCGCAAGAGTGCAATTGCTCATGATTTACATCTGCTGCAAGCAAAAGTTCGTCATTTAGGTACGGAAAATAATTTGCATATTTTAAAGTGTATTTATGAATTTTTAAAAGATAAAATGACGATCGTGTTTAATAAACACGTAGAAGATTTTCAAAAGCAAGAAGAAGGCTTTATTGTAAAAATGGAAAATAGCCAGGAAGAGATTTGCTGTGACTATTTAATTGCAGCTCCTGGTCGCGCCGGTTCAGAATGGTTTTCTGAAAAATGCCTAAAGATGGGACTGACGATTTCCAGCAATCAAGTGGATGTTGGTGTGCGAGTGGAAATTCCAGCAGAAGTGTTTCAGCATATTACAGATGAAGTATACGAAGCGAAGTTAGTGTATCGTACGAAGCAATATGGAGATTTGGTTCGTACCTTTTGTATGAATCCCAAAGGATATGTGGTAGCAGAAAATACAGATGGTATTATTACAGTGAATGGCCATAGCTATCGTGACGAAAAACTTCATAGTAAAAATACGAACTTTGCTTTATTAGTTAGTAATCGTTTCACAGAGCCTTTTAACGAACCTCAACAATATGGTAAGCGAATTGCTTCTTTCTCTAATATGTTAGGTGGCGGAGTGCTAGTACAACGTTTTGGTGATTTGATAAAAGGGCGCAGAACCAATGAACATCGATTAGACCAAAGCTTTACCAAGCCAACTCTTGCTGCGACCCCAGGAGATTTGAGTTTGGTTTTGCCAAAACGTCATCTAGATAATTTAATTGAAATGATTTATGCCTTGGATAAAATTGCACCTGGGATGGCAAATGATGATACTCTGCTATATGGTGTAGAAGTAAAGTTTTATAGTTCTCGCTTAAAGTTGACAGAGCAGCTAGAGACTCAGATCCCGAATATGTTTGGTATTGGAGATGGAGCAGGTATCACACGCGGTCTATCTCAGGCCAGTGCTAGCGGCATACATGTTGCTAGAGTGATTCACCAGAGAATGCAAAAAGATATATAATAATCACCAATAAAGAAAGCATAAGTTTCATTAAAATGTGTAGCATTTATAAAAAAACAATGAACCGCGAAGAATTACATCTTCGCGGTTCAAAATATTTTAAAAGGACATGTCTTCATTTTTCTTATAGTAGTATCAGCGTTTATAAGTTTTGCAAGTGAAACAAATAAGAAATGATGAACCACAAAGGCCCAATGCCGCTGTCGCAGCACACAAAGCCCTTTGTGTCCTTTGCGTCTTTGTGGTTCGATTCGTTTTCACAAGCTGAATCCAAGTCTTGCAAGGTTACGTGAAAAAATAGACAGAATTCATTGAAAAAAACTATAAGATAGATAGCTTTTTGTTATAGCGAAAAAAAGAGAAAAAAGACGATTAATTGAGATTTAGGGAGTAAAAATAGATTAGACAGCCTGTCAGAGAGTGTGAATGTTACTTATGAATATGTTATTGTTATAGAGAAGTGAAAGAAAGAGACGGAGGACATAAAAATGCAAAATGAAACAGCGGTAAAACCACCTCATATTGTAATCATTGGGGCTGGTTTTGGCGGGATTCGTACAGCTCGTGCACTGGCAAAGCATGAGGTGAAAATTACCCTTATCGATAAGTATAACTATCATTTATTTCAACCGTTACTATATCAAGTGGCAACGGCTGGATTATCTGTAGATGATATTGCGTATCCTGTTCGTGCTATATTTAGAAATCAGAAAAATGTAGATTTTCGTTTAGCAGAAGTATCGGATGTGGATTTTGATAATAAAGTCGTTACCATGAATACTGGTGAAATTGGTTATGACTATTTGGTGATCGCAGCAGGTGGTTCGACAAATTATTTTGGTATGGAGTCTATGGAGAAAAACGGTTTTGGCATGAAAACCTTAGATGAATCCGTTATGATACGTAATCATGTACTGCGTATGTTTGAATTGGCAGCTCATGAGAAAGATGCTGATAAGCGTCGAGCGTTATTAACCTTTGTAATTGTAGGCGGTGGTCCTACTGGTGTGGAATCTGCGGGTGCTTTATCGGAATTGATTTACCATGTTATGGTAAAGGAATACCATAACATGAATTTTAAAGAAGTACGCATTATGTTAGTCGAGGCTTCGGACAAATTATTTGCAACCATGCCAAAAGAATTGCGTGATGCTACTGTAGAAACTTTAATCCGCAAACATGTAGAAGTACGTTTGTGTGTACAGGTCACAGACTATAATGGGGAAAAAATGAGTCTAAAGGGCGGCGAAGTGATTCCAACCTATACTGTAGTTTGGGCAGCAGGGGTAAAAGCCAATTCCTTGCTAGATACATTAAAGGTTGAGCAGGCCAGTATGAGGCGGGCGATTGTAAATGAATTTTTGCAGCTGCCTAACCGTCCCGAAGTATTTGTGATTGGCGATTCAGCTCAATTTATACAAGGGGAAAGACCTTTGCCGATGGTGGCGCCTGTAGCGATACAACAGGCTGAAGTCGCGGCAAAGAATATACGCAGCTTAATACGCGGCAAGGAACTTAAAAAATTCACATATAGAGATGTGGGAAACATGGCAACCATTGGACGTAATGCAGCGGTTGTGCATATGGGAAACTTTAAGACTCATGGATTTATTGCTTGGGCTATCTGGTCCTTTGTACACATTTTACGACTCATTGATTTTCGTAATCGTGCCGTTGTATTTGTAAAATGGATGTGGGACTATCTTGTATATGAAAGAGTCGTGCGCATTATTACTCGGCAGCGACAATAAAAACTAGCAGCAAACAGAAATTATACTGTTTGCTGCTAGTTTTTTATTGTAGAATGTATAAGTTCTTTGGAAGATGAAAGTAACATGAATCTGTCATTGCGAGCATAGCGAAGCAATCTCTTAACAAGGAGGGGATTGCTTCGCTATGTTCGCAATGACAAAAAAACGTGTCAGTGCTGTTCTTATTTTAGAGTTTTGTGTTATTTCCAATGAACCCTGATTCCTTTCTGATTATCGATTAATTTATTCCATTGAGCTATTTTTTGTTTCCCAATGGTAGTACTTGGGGTATGGTATAGGTGGAATCTTAAAGATAATTCAGAAAACAAGGAGGAGGTTTATTGTGAACGGTATTTATCTTGTTATTATTGCCGCGCTTTGGTTAACCCTTGCGTATCGCATTTATGGTTCCTTTATAGCTGCCAAAGTGCTTACGCTGAATTCAGAACGGGTTACTCCTGCGGTAAGTATGGACGATGGGCGGGATTACGTTCCCACAAACAAATGGGTTACCTTTGGTCATCATTTTGCAGCCATAGCTGGTGCTGGTCCATTAGTAGGTCCGGTTATTGCTGCCCAGTTTGGTTATCTGCCAGGAACGCTGTGGTTATTAATTGGTGCTGTTTTTGCTGGGGCTGTCCACGATATGGTAATCCTGTTCGCCTCAGTTCGCCACAATGGTTTATCAGTGGCACAAATAGCAAAGAAGGAAGTCAGTAATATATCTGGTTTTTGTACTTCGATTGCAGTTTTATTTTTGCTGGTGATTACCCTGGCTGGTATGGCAGTGGTAGTAGCAAATGCTTTGTACAATAGCCCTTGGGGTACATTCACGGTTGCTGCCACCATTCCGATTGCCATTTTTATTGGTATTTACCTGCGCTGGCTGCGCCCTGGGAAAATCCAGGAAGCTTCTATCATTGGTGTACTATTGGTTTTGTCTGCTGTTTTTGTCGGTCCATGGATCCAGCATTCTTCATTGGCACCGTATTTTACATTTGACGTGAGGCAATTATCAATTATGCTAGCCTTTTACGGTTTCTTTGCCGCTGCATTGCCAGTGTGGCTGCTACTGGCACCACGAGATTACTTGAGTACCTATATGAAAATTGGTACCATTGCTGCTTTGACTATTGGTATTATTGTAGTTAGACCTGAAATCCAAATGCCTGCATTCAGTCAATTTGTGAATGGCGGTGGACCCGTTATTGGCGGTCCAGCTTGGCCGTTTGTCTTTATTACCATTGCCTGTGGTGCGTTATCTGGTTTTCACTCCTTAATCAGTACCGGTACGACGCCGAAAATGATCATGAATGAAAGAGAGATTCTTCCTATCGGCTACGGTGCTATGTTAGTTGAAAGTTTTGTTGCTTTAATGGCATTGATTGCTGCTACCAGTTTGAATCCGGCTGATTATTTTGCCATCAACTCTACTCCGGCAGCATTTGCAAAATTAGGATTAGTCGTAGACCAATTACCCCATTTGTCAGAAATGGTTGGCGAAAATATAACAGGGCGTCCCGGTGGTGCCGTTTCTTTGGCTGTCGGTATGGCTCATATTTTCTCCAAAATACCAGGAATGGAATCACTCATGTCCTTTTGGTACCATTTTTGTATCATGTTTGAAGCCTTATTCATTTTGACGTTGATTGATGCTGGTACTCGCGTTGGCCGTTATCTATTACAAGAAATGGGTGGCGTGATCTATAAACCACTCAAAAACACTCACTGGTGGCCCGGTATCATCTTTACTAGTGCTTTAATTTGTTTTGCTTGGGGCTATCTGGTACTTCAGGGGAATATTTCTACGATTTGGCCTTTATTTGGTGTTTCGAATCAGCTATTAGGCACCTTGACGTTAGCAATCGGTACTACCATGCTCTTCCGTATGGGACGAGGGCGTTATGCCTGGATCACCATTATGCCCATGATGTTTTTAGCAACAGTTACATTCACCGCTGATTATATGAATATTTTCAATACATATTTACCAGCAAAAAACTACCTGCTAGCTGGTGTAAGCGGTATCATGTTTATACTAGTAATCATTGTTCTCGTTGACTCTATCATTCGCTGGGTGCATCTGTCACGAACGGTTCCACCAGATTATAGCGAAGCACCCGCACCCAAATCCATAATCAATTAGAGAAAATATAAAAGAAAAAATAAGCTCCGCTGGCTCGGGGCTTATTTTTTGTTATAGGGGAAAAAAGGAATGCACAAAAAAAATATAAATAAAAACCCCTTTGTGTCCTTTGCGTCTTTGTGGTTCAATTCGTTTTTATATTTTAGCCGGCCTGTTCTTCGTAATCTTCGCGTCTTCGCGGTTCAAAATGTTTTATTTTTAAAAAGATGCATCAGAGTATCTTATATTGCATAGCCGATGTGATTTATATATAATGAGTTGGAAAAAGGATGGTCGCTTCTAAGGGGGAATATCAAGATGATGGATATACCGGTTATTATTTCAGATCATGTAATGGATAGTGTGAAGGGATGGAGCATCGAAGAGTCGATACCGAATTTATCCCGTGTTATTGCAGTGTTGAAAGAAACTTGGGATTTACAGACATTTAAAAATTTAGAACGAGGGAAAGTAGCAGTTCCTGATGATGTGATGAATGAGTATTTAGCTTCAACGATAGAAGATAGTGAAGAAATAAGAGAATTGTCCATTACGTCCTTAAAGGATCATAAGCTGAAAATTACTGCTTTAACAAAGAAAGCTGGGCGTATGGTTTTTATATGCCATGTAAAGCAGTTTGAACATAATAAAGATAGTTCTGTTATGAAATTAAAAATCGTAGATAAGAAATTACCCGATAAACCGATTGTTTCATGGATTTTTTCTAAAGTCAGTTTGGCTATGGTTACAAAATTCGTAGGTCATGTTGATCCAGGTTATGGCTTGGGAGTTAAAATCGTGGGCAATGAGGTAACCATTGATTTTCATCAGGCTTTATATAACTCTAATATAGGCACGATTGATGTCTTGGGGTATAAACCGTTGGATGCTGTAATCATTAAAGAGGCTGTACCGGAAAAGGGATTTGTCAACTTCACAACAGCTGTGGATTTACCGGATGAGATTAAAGACAGGATTAAGAATGTACTGCCCTAAATACCAGGAGCGATTCTAGCTTTACCATGTACAAGCAGTAAGCAGTGAGGATGAGAATGATGAGGAATTTTTTCCCGAAAACATTACGTTATCAAATGTTATTATTGATATTAATGATTGTCAGTGTACCCATCCTGCTGATCGGATATACGGTTAAAATACAGGCTGAAAAAGCGTTGCTGCAAGAAAAGCAGATAAAGCTGTTTGGTATTGCCAGGCTGCTTGATCATCATCTTGGCAATGGTTTTGATACAATTTTATCAGAAAGACATATGCTGGATGAGAAACGCTTTGATAAGATAAAAGCATTGAACGAAAGATTAGCCAGCTATACAGACATCGTTGCAGCTGTTAATGTGGGAGTTGGTGTGGGCTATTATAGTAAAGAACTAGATGCTATTATTACTTATGGACCTAGTGATACATATGCCAATAAAGTCGGTATTTCCATTGAAAAGCTGCATCCAGGGCGAAAAGTAATGGAGACAGGGCAGAGTATGGTGCAATTTGGTAAGTTGGTTCGGGGCAATATTATGAACGTTATGCTTCCCATTGAGCGAAATGGACAAATAGTAGGATATATATGGGCCAATGAATTGACAGATGATGTTCAGGCTCAGTTAAAAGTCATGGACAAAAATATAGTTTGGTCTGTTTTAATTGGCATTTTGGTTGGCATGATGTTGACGGTGGGCCTGACAAACCGTTTCGTAAAAGATGTAGAAGAGATTAAAAGAGGGTTACAACGTCTACGATTTAACTTGAAGAAACCGATTGTATCTATGGAGGGTGAAATCGGTGAAATTGTTGATGAGATTAATCATATGGCCCAATCTCTGATTGACGCTCGTTCTCTGAATGAGAATATTATGTATAGTATTGCTGATGGCGTTGTTACTGTGGATACAGAAGGTATGATTACGACAATGAATCAGGCGGCTCAGCAAATAACTGGTTTTACTCTAGAAGAAGTGATTGGAAGACGATATAAAGAGATATTTCGTGAAAATGATCAGTTTCACAGTTTATTGTTAGACACATTGGTATCAGGAACAAATCATATTGGCATTGAAATTAATTATCCAGTCAAGGAAAAGTATATTTATATTAGCATTAGTACGAGTATACTCATCGATAGTCATAATAAAACGATTGGTGCGGTTGTTGTTTTTAAGGATTTAACCCAGCAGCATAGTTTGCAGGAGCAAGTATATAGAGCAGAGCGGTTAGCTGCCTTAGGCGAACTTATGGCGAGCATTGCTCATGAAATACGCAATCCGTTGACGGCGATTAAAGGGTTCGTGCAATATTTGCAAAATGTGGATAGTGATGAGGAACGACAAGAATATATGCCGATTATCATTAAAGAAGTGGATCGGGTCAATCGTGTCATTGAACAATTATTATATTTTGCAAGACCTTATAAAACCCACTATATGTGGGTTAATATCAATGAATTAATTGAAAGTACTTTAGTGCTGGTTCAAAACAAAACGACTAGACATAAGGTGGAATTCCGTTTATTTCTTGCGGACAGTTTACCCCAGGTAGAGGCAGATGCAGAACAAATTAGGCAGGTACTACTGAATCTTCTCATAAATGCGATGCAGGCTATCACGGATAAAGGATCTGTGATAATCGATACATGGCAGCCTGATCCATCCTTTGTTTGTGTCAGAATCACCGATACGGGAAACGGTATTGCAGAAGAAAATCGAAAAAAAATATTTGACCCTTTTTTTACGACGAAGTCAGCAGGAACTGGCTTAGGACTGGCAGTAGTCCAACGTATTATCAGTGCCCATTATGGACAGGTGGAGATTGAGAGTCAAGTCAACGAATGGACAGCAGTGACCTTGAAGCTTCCTGTTGTTCATCAAGGAGGCAAGCATGATGAATCATAACTACACCATATTGGTAGTTGATGATGAAGATAGTGTACGAAAATTATTAACAGCTGTGCTTAAGCGGGAAGGTTACCATGTAGAGAGTGCCGTAGATGGACAAGATGCCATAGAAAAATGTGCTACAGTTAAGCCTCATGCGATTTTGATGGATATTCGAATGCCTGTCATGGATGGGATCGCTGCATTTAAAGAAATGAAAAAGATTCATCGCGGTGTGACAGTCATATTAATGACAGCTTTTGCTGCAGTTGAAACAGCGATAGAGGCGATAAAGCTTGGAGCTTTTGATTATCTCATTAAGCCTTTTGATATTGATGAAGTTACCTTATTGGTCAATCGTGCAATCCAGATACAACGTATGGAAAATGAAATTACAGTACTGCATCGCGAACTTAATGATTCGTATCGTTTAGATAAAATATTGACAAACAGTCCCAAAGTGGAGGAATTATATAGAATTATCGATAGGGTCGCCCAAAGCAATGCAAGTGTTTTGATAACAGGAGAAAGTGGTACCGGTAAGGAATTAATTGCAAACACCATTCATTATAATAGCCCTCGCCGTAAGGGACCGTTTATTAAAATCAATTGTAGCGCATTGCCAGAAGGGTTACTAGAAAGCGAGTTATTTGGACATGAAAAGGGCGCTTTTACTGGAGCGATGATGCGCAGAGCAGGGCGATTTGAGCAGGCTGACAAAGGGACTCTCTTCTTGGATGAAATTGGGGAAATATCTACGAAGTTACAGGTTAAACTATTACGTGTACTTCAAGAACGGGAGCTTGAGCGGGTAGGCGGCAATGCGACGATCAAAATTGACATTCGTGTCATTGCTGCAACGAATCAAAATCTAGAAAAAATGGTGAAAGAGGGACGCTTTCGTCAAGACTTATACTATCGTATGAACGTAGTCTGTCTCAATTCTGTGCCTTTACGTGAGCGCAAAGAAGATATCAGATTATTAGCGGATCATTTTTTGCACAAGTTTTCTTACGAAAATGATCGAGGAATTCTTAGATTTGATGATGGAGCAATGGCTGCATTAGAAAAATATGATTGGCCAGGTAATGTACGGGAGTTAGCGAATGTCGCTGAACGGGCAGTGATCATGAGTACTGGCAGTGTAATTTTTATTGAAGATTTGCCTTTGGCCTTGCGGGATAAGAGCGTCATTTCACAGAATGAAACTGAAAAAGACAGATATACAGGCCATACTCTCAAAGAAATGATTAAGGAAGAAGAATGTAAACTGATAAAACAAGCACTGCTTCGCAATCAGGGTAACAAGATGAAGACTGCGAAAGAACTGGGAATCAGCAGGCGTGCTTTAATTTATAAGACGCAAGAGTATGAGATTGAATAGTGTGAAAATTAGTGTAAAAGTGTGAAAGAAAATTCACACTTCCATTAAAAAAATAAATAAGCTTAGTAAACGAGTCGTAGGATTACTAGCAGTGTTTATGCTATGTGGGCTGCCTTATCAAAAAAGATAAGGCAGCTTTATTTTTTTGGCATGTATCTTGCGTTAGATAAGGATGTTAAAAAATAAAGCAGGGAGGTTTGTTATGATGAACAAACATGTGACCATCGAAGAAGTAGGCCAATCATTTAAAGATGGTATGACTGTAATGGTTGGTGGTTTTTTAGGTGTTGGAACACCTGAAGTATTAGTGCAAGCGATTCTAGATAGAGAAATTAAAGACCTTACCTTGATCGTGACTGACACTGGTTTTATTGATAAAGGAGTGGGGCCTTTAATCGTTAAGCGCTTGGTTAAGCACGTAATTGCCTCCCATATTGGTACCAACGTTGAAACCGGTAAACAAATGATTCAGGAGCAACTATCTGTGGAGTTAGTACCTCAAGGGACACTAGCAGAAAGAATACGTTGTGGTGGATCAGGTCTGGGCGGTGTCCTTACTTCAACTGGCATTGGTACGATTGTAGAGGCAAATAAAGAAAAAATCTGGGTTGACGGTGTGGAGTATTTAATAGAGAAGGCTTTAAGGGCTGATCTTGCACTGCTAAAAGCTAAAAAAGCAGATAAGGCTGGAAATTTGGTGTATGACAAATCTGCTCGCAATTTTAATCCGGTAATGGCCTTAGCGGCTGATCTTGTTATTGTGCAAGTGGATGAAATTGTGGAAATTGGTGAAATTGATCCTGATGAGGTCATGACGCCAGGCGTACTTGTAGATCAAATTATATGTATCGGAGGGGCTAGGTAATGAATGCAAAAGAAATAATTGCTAGACGGGTAGCAGTGGAAATGCAAGATGGAGATGTTGTAAATCTAGGCATTGGTCTGCCTACAATGGTGGCAAATTACCTGCCAGAGGGCATAAATGTGGTTTTGCAGTCGGAAAATGGTTTCGTTGGTCTAAGCAGTGTGGGTGAAGTTCCTGACAATAATTTAGTTAATGCAGGTGGACAGCATTGTGGTATTAATCCTGGCGGTGCGGTATTTGATAGTGCCATGTCCTTTTGTCTAATTCGCGGCGGTCATGTGGATGTCACTGTGCTGGGCGGATTACAGGTCGACCAATACGGTAATTTGGCTAACTGGATGGTTCCGGGGAAGATGGTTCCTGGCATGGGAGGGGCAATGGATTTAGTGTCAGGTGCAAAAAAGGTTATTGTGGCTATGGAACATTCTGCGAAAGATGGTTCTTCAAAAATTTTAAAAGAATGCACTCTGCCCCTTACTGGTAAAGGGAAAGTCAATCTTCTTGTGACGGAATTAGGCGTATTTCGTGTAATTCCAGAAGGTCTTTTGCTGGAAGAAATTGCTCCTGGTGTAGATGTTGAGACTGTGGCAGCTAGAACAGAGGCTGCACTCATCATTAGTCCAAATCTTAAAGTTATGCAGAATCTTGCATCACAAATCAAATTATAAAAGGAGAATCAGAAATGGTAAATGCAATCGCAAAATTTTTTACCAACTTAGTAAATCGTTTTTTACCGGACCCGTTAGTTTTTGCCATCTTACTTACGATTATCACTTTTGTGCTGGGCATTGCCATGACCCCCAACAGCCCACTAGATATGGTTAAGCTATGGGGGGATGGATTCTGGAATCTATTGGATTTTGCCATGCAGATGGCTTTAGTATTGGTTACTGGACATGCTTTAGCCAGCTCGGCACCCATTAAGAAGGGAATGACTAAACTCGCATCCATTGCCAAGACACCGGCTCAAGGAGTTATGTTAGTGACATTTATGTCTGCTGTTGCTTGCATTATTAATTGGGGATTTGGCTTGGTTGTTGGTGCTATGTTTGCCCGGGAAGTGGCTCGTCGAATTCCAAAATCGGATTATCGATTGCTCATTGCATCAGCCTATATTGGGTTTTTGACATGGCATGGCGGTTTATCTGCTTCAATTCCTTTGGTGGCTGCTACAAAAGGCAATCCTATGGAAAAAATATGCGGTCTCATTCCAATTTCGAGCACGATTTTTACGCCATATAATATTTTTATTACAGTGGCCTTAATTATCACTTTACCCTTTTTGACTCGCATGATGATGCCAAAGGAAAGTGAAGTCGTTGCAGTTGATCCTGCCCTTTTGCAAGATGAGGTGGCAGTTACCAAGGTGGTAGGGAAAGATGCCACTTGGGCGGAAAGAATTGAGGAAAGTCGTTTGTTGGCCTTTGTCGTAGGAGGCTTTGGTATTGTGTATCTAGGTATGTACTTTCTTCAAAAAGGTTTTGATATTAACGTTAATACTGTCAATCTGATATTTTTAACGGTGGGCATTTTGCTGCACAAAACTCCTATGGCCTATGCCAGGGCGATTACCGCGGCAACTCGTGGCACCTCTGGGATTTTAATTCAATTTCCTTTTTACGCCGGCATTCAGATTATGATGGAACATTCTGGCTTGGGCGGCATTATTACAAACTGGTTTGTGCACATAGCCACTAAGGAAACATTTCCGATTATGGCCTTCTTTAGCTCGGCATTAATAAATTTTGCAGTCCCATCAGGTGGTGGACACTGGGTAATACAAGGGCCGTTTGTTATGCCAGCAGCTCAGGCCTTAGGTTCCGATTTGGGGAAAGCGGCTATGGCGATTGCTTATGGTGAAGCGTGGATGAATATGGCTCAGCCATTTTGGGCATTGCCTGCATTGGCGATTGCTGGTTTAGGTGTTAGAGATATTATGGGATATTGTGTAACGGCTCTGCTGTTTTCTGGGATTATTTTTGTTGTGGGATTACATTTTTTCTAAGCCTAGCTAATGGGTGAAGTAATTACATATAAATGGAGGTAGATGAAATATGAAAGAAGTAGTAATTGTAAGTGCTGTACGTACTCCTGTAGGTAGTTTCAATGGTGCCTTGTCGCCTTTTACAGCCGTTGACTTAGGAGCCATTGTGATTAAAGAAGCAATTATTCGCAGTGGCATTCGTGCAGAGCAGGTTGAAGAAGCTATTTTTGGTAATGTATTACAAGCTGGTCTGGGACAAAATCCTGCTCGTCAAGCGGCAATCAAAGCAGGTATTCCTGCTGAGGCGTCGGCTTATACCATCAATAAGGTGTGTGGCTCTGGACTGAAGTCTGTAAATATAGCAGCCCAGACGATTATGACAGGTGATGCGGATATTGTAATAGCAGGTGGTATGGAAAGCATGACCAATGCTCCTTATGTTTTAGATAGTAAGGCACGCTGGGGATTGCGTATGGGACATTCAAAGGTTGTTGATACGATGATTCAGGACGGTTTGTGGTGCGCATTTAATGATTACCATATGGGAATTACCGCTGAAAATGTGGCTGAGGTCTATGGTATTAGTCGTGAAGAACAAGATCAGTTAGCGTCTGAGTCACAGCAAAAGGCGATCCAGGCAATTGCTGATGGTGTATTCAAAGAGGAAATTGTGCCCGTTATTATAAAGAATAAGAAAGGTGAGATTGTTTTTGATACAGATGAATACCCTAGAGCAGGAACGACTGCTGAAACCCTAAAGGGCTTAAAACCTGCCTTTAAGAAAGATGGTACAGTAACTGCAGGTAATGCTTCGGGTATTAATGATGGGGCGGCAGCTATTGTATTAATGTCTGCCGATAAAGCTAAAGAATTAGGGATTACGCCTTTGGCTCGTATCCGCTCCTTCGGTTCAGCAGGTGTTGATCCAAGTGTTATGGGGGTCGGTCCTGTTCCAGCCACTCGGAAAGCCTTGGCTAAAGCAGGTTTAACTGTAGCTGATTTGGACTTAATTGAAGCCAACGAGGCTTTTGCAGCTCAGTTTTTAGCAGTAGGCAAAGAGCTTGGCTTTGCTAAAGAAAAGGTGAATATCCGCGGTGGTGCAATTGCTCTTGGACATCCGATAGGAGCTAGTGGAGCGCGTATATTGGTAACGCTTTTACATGGAATGAAGCAAAAGGATGCAAAAGTGGGATTGGCAACTTTGTGCATTGGCGGCGGACAGGGTGTAGCAACAGTTGTAGAATTGATATAAATATCTCCCATTCTTTAGAGCAGAGAATCATTTAAAATTCGAAGAGGGTAATTTTAAAAAACTATCATAATAAAAACAGGCTTTGTGCAAAGACAAAGCCTGTTTTTATTATGATAGTGGGTAATCGGGAGTACACATTCGATTGATACTGCGGGTTTTATCGGTAGATAGATCAATCAGCTTTTGATCGAGAGTTTTAACAATTGGATCATTGGAGTTAGGCGAAAAGAAAATAATCGTTGCTTCTTGTCCATCGCTTAAGATGACATTACTATTTAATAAAGAATCACGAACCTGTTTCGTAAACATTTGACAGATGGTAGGGTCAAGTTTGCCAAACATATCCTTTGTTATTACATTAAGAGCATTGAAAGGATTACAATAGTCTTCTAGATAGGAATGGTAATGAAAGATATCGGCAATGGCAATAATTTTAGCATAGGGGTGAATTTTTGGACTGGAAATACCCATCGGGAAACCAGTACCGTCCAAATACTCGTGATGTTGTAAAACGCTTAAGGTTACTTCGTCGGAAATGCCTTTTACATTCTTAATCAACCGGGCTCCATTGATAACATGATCCTTTTCCGAAGTGGAACTGTTTTCGTGACTAATAACCATTTTTCCTATATCATGGAGCAGTCCCGCTAAGGTGAGTGCTTTAAGCTCCGTTTCATTATAATTGAGCTGTCTGCCGATTAATCCACAGATATAGGCTACCATGGCAGTGTGCCGTGCAATCTTGCTGGCTAGTTGATAATCGCTAATCAACAGGTAGTCCATAAGAGCTGGACCTGTTGTCAGTATCGAAGAATAGATTGCAAAAGAGGTGCTCTTCAGAGCCAGAACAGGAACCTTATTTTGGTTGCGTACAAATTCAAAGGAGCTGTCAGTAGAGGTTAGGATGGAATCATATTCTTGAAAGAACTGCATGCATTCCGCAGATATATCAAAAGAAGAGGATGGAGGCGGTAGTATAGCTTGGCTTTCCGATGGCTCGTGGTCATCCTCCGCATTTATATAGACATAATTGACATCCCACATACTAAGGAGCGAGATGGCCCGCTGACTTAAAACTCCCCCTGCATTTAGCAACGTTTTTCCAGCGGGAGTGATGACAGCATCACTGAGTATCAAACCAGGGCTTAGATTTTTAACTGCGACCATTTTAGTAGCGATAAGAACCAACTCCTTTAATGACTATATATAAATAAGATCGAATTATATGCAAAAGAAAATAAGTGCTAATAGTAAGATTATACATGGTATGGCTAAATATCTCAAAATATTTTCGAAAAAGTACTGAATAATAAGATTTTTGTCCTATATCTATGGAGTAGATAAGTTTAAGAAAACATTAAACGCAGAGGACACAAAACATTTTTCATGATTTTTTGCATATTGCAAGAGGGCGAGTTATAATGAGGCTAAAAGATCAGAATGTCACTTATTGAGCATGGAGGTGAAAATATTGGTATATTTTATTAAGTTTTTATATAGCACCTTCTTATTCCCCCCGGGAATTATTATAGTGGGCTTATTTTTTTTATGTTTGTATGCCTTCCAGAATCATCGGAAATTAGCAAAAATAATAGGGGTATTTACATTGGTATTTTATTTATGCACCATTTCAGTGCTAAGTGATCGGTTAATAGGAGCTTTGGAAAAAGAGTACCAGGTTCCAAGGTCAGTAGAAGGAGATGTTATTATCATGCTGGGAGGTGGAGCAACGCTTGATACACCGAATGTCAACGGATTAGGCCATCTGTCAGGCTTTGCTGCCAACCGTCTTTTAACTTCGGCTCAACTGTACCAAAAGCTGCATATTCCTATTATCTTATCAGGGGGAAAAGTCTTAGAGACTACAGGGTGTGAAGCTGAGATCAGCAAGCTTATTTTGCTCGGATTAGGGGTTCCAGAAGAGAAAATTATTATTGAGGATAAAAGTCTAAATACTACGGAAAATGCGATGTATACGAAAGTACTACTGGAGAAGTATGGATTTAAACAGCCTGTTTTAGTGACCTCGGCTTTTCATATGAAACGGTCTGTATTGCAATTTGAAAAGACACAGGTAACTGTTTTGCCTTATCCAACGGATTATCAAAGTAATATAAAAAATCAATTTGAGCTTCATCAATTGTGGCCTTCGGCAGGTGCTTTGCTAAATACAAGTTTGGCGTTGAAAGAATACGTAGGTATTTTAGCAGTCAAGTGGTACTAAGTACAAAAAAGGATGTAATTTAAAAAGGACTAAGTATAGACATTTCCTATATAAGACTGTTACAATATGCTAAGAACGTATATGTTAGTAGGTCATTTTTGGCGATTCTACTAATGAAAAATATTGAGAAAAGAGTGAAAAATATGATTGGTGTAAGCAAATTGCTTTGCGATACGGAAAATTTTGGGGATTCATTGCGTTATGCTCCCGGTGTCCACGGACAACGTCATGGTGCTGCGCAAGGTATGGGACCAGTACTTTCTTGGAATATTACACGAACCTGTAATTTGAAATGTGTACATTGCTACTCTGATTCAGATGGGAAAAAATATGATGGTGAGCTGACAACGAAAGAAGCTAAAAAATTTATTGATGATTGTGCCGCCTTTAAGGTCCCTGTTTTGTTGTTGTCAGGAGGAGAGCCACTCATTCGTCCTGACGTTTTTGAATTGGTGGAGCATGCGAAGAAATATGGCATACGTTCTACTTTTTCTACCAATGGCACATTAATTGATAAACAATTGGCAAAAGATATTAAGGCACTAAATGTAGGTTATGTGGGTATTAGCCTTGATGGTTTGGGTGAGGCCAATGATAAATTCCGTGGTAAGCAAGGGGCTTTTGAGAAAGCCCTGGAAGGCATTCGCAACTGTCTGGATGTGGGACAACGCGTTGGTTTGCGTTTTACCATTAACCGCTATAATTTTCATGACTTAGAAAATATTTTTCGACTGATAAAGGAAGAAAAAATTCCTCGGGTCTGTTTTTATCATTTGGTTTATTCAGGAAGAGCTTCTCAGATGATGGAGCATGATGTTACTCATGAGGAGTCTCGTCAGGCTATGGACCTTATCATGGCTAAGGCTCAAGAATTCGATAAAACCTGTGAAATACTTACAGTTGATAACCATGCGGATATTGTATATTTGTATTTGCAGTCTCTTAAGAAGGACCCTGTGCGTGCCGAGAAGGTATGGAATTTGATGATGCGCAATGGCGGCAATCGCTCAGGCATAGCCTTTGGCAATGTAGATCCTTTAGGCAATGTTCATTCGGATCAATTTACCCAGAATTATACCTTTGGAAATGTTCGTGATCGAGCAATTGGCGATATCTGGACAGATGAGTCCAATCCTATTCTTGCAGGGTTAAAGGATCGCAAAGCATTATTAAAAGGCCGCTGTGGTATTTGTAAATGGCTAAATGTCTGTAATGGCAATTTCCGTGCCCGCGCGGAAGCTGCCACAGGTGATTTTTGGGAATCAGATCCAGCCTGTTATTTGACAGACGAAGAGATCGGTATCGTAAAATAGCGAGACTTTCGATAATCCTGGATATTTTGCTGTCACCATAAGGTGGCAGCATTTTTCTTGACTCCGGATAAAGGTAAATAAAGAATCCATGGGTCCTCAAAACGTAACCAAAGGAAAACCTTTTGTTTTATGAGCTGATCATGTAACGTTAGCAGGAATATAAAATTCTATTACGGAATTTTCTTAAAGGGATAGCCTATTAAGGAGGTATTATGATGATTTCATTACTTAGGGAAAAGGATACAGATGAGGTAATTCAATTTTTAAAGCAAGATAGTATAGCGGCTGCTTTTATCATAGGAAATGTGATGGAATTTGGCTTGGACAATCGTAAAGACCAGAGAAGATGCGGCGATTATTACGGCTATTTTTCAAAGGGTCATTTAGTAGGGATATTGCCTTTTTATAACATGGGCAGCTGTATACCTTTATTTCATGAGGAGGAAGTGATTGAGCCCTTTGCCCAGATTATGATACAGCGTCCCCTAGAGGTTTTAATCGGTATGAAGAAGTTTGTCAAGCCTTTGTATGATATCATTTCCGGAGATAAAAACACGTTAATGTATCAGGAGAGCAGTTATTTTGTAAATAAGAGCTTAACGCCTTTTCAGTTAGGAGATAGCAGTTTTGCCGAAGTAAATGAGCTCGATCATCACCGTGTAGTAGATTTTGTAAAGGATGCCTACTGGCAAGGTTTTCATCAACAATATAGTCTGAAAGAAGTCGAAGCGTTTGTGGAGCAGCGTGCCATTGAGGAAGAATTTTTATTTCTTATGGCAAAAGATAAGATGGTTGCCCAGGCATATATCCAAGCGGCTACGGATGAAATTAATCAGATTGGTGGTGTTTATACCGTAGAGGAAGAACGGGGAAAAGGATATTGCAAGGCACTTGTATCTAAATTATGTCAAAATATTATATTGCGCGGAAAGACACCTACGTTAATCGTACGTAAAAATAATTTTTCCGCAGTACGAGCTTATACTTCTTTAGGATTTACTTATTTTGATGATTATCTTCTGATTAAATTTCAAGTATAGCTGGTATGTTGTAATGTGTTGTTAAAATAGAATGAAAAAAGTACATTTCACATTGAATCTTAAAAATGAATGAGTTATTATAAGAACATTACGTCATTCATGCAAGTAAGAATCTTAATAAGAGGAGAATTCCGTGAAGATCAAAACAAAATTAATTATAGGATATACTGTTTTATCATGTTTAGTTATTGCCGTAACCATATCTTCCATTTACGGATTTAAGAATTTACAATCTGCCTATGAGACAATTACAAACCAATCAGACGTTACGGTGATTCATTTGCGGGAGATACAATATTATTTTACTGGGCAAGCCAATGATGAACGCGGATTCTTGTTAACTGGCAGTCAGGAATTTCGCAAGGAAATCGGCGAAAAATCGGACAATATAAAAAAACGCATTGTATTGCTGCAAGGACTGATCACGACAAAAGAGCAACGAGAGTTATTAAGTAAAATCGATGCAGCACACACTCGTTTTACGCAAAGCAATTATTTTGTAATGGATCTTTATTCAGCTGGACATGTAGAAGAAGCGAAGCAAATGTCATTTGGAGATGGTCGAAAGACTCGCAAAGAATTGGAAACCGCTTTTAACCAGTTGGTAACATTTACTTTGGAAAAGGCAGCTGATCAAAAACAGCAGGCTCAGGAGCTGGCGAAGAACATTATGATTGGCATACTAATCGCTTCAGCTATTGCAATTAGTATTGGTATTCTATTAGGTCTTTATATGGCACGTACCATAACGAAACCGATCATTCAAATGACAGAGCATATGGTAAGCGGTGATTTGAATTTTGCTGCGAATGTTACGTCTGCAGATGAAGTTGGTCATTTAATTCGGGCCTTTGACAAGATGATAACAACTTTGCGTTCTATGGTTACCGGTGTACAATCGAATGCAGAGCAAGTTGCTGCTTCGGCAGAAGAATTGACGGCTAGTGCTGAAGAATCTGCTCATGCCGTTAATCAGGTTGCCACCTCTATTATGGAGGTAGCCCAGGGATCGGATGAGCAAGTCATGATTGTGAATGAAAACATAGCGGGTATTGAGCAGTTAGCTGCCAGTATTGGGCAGGTTGCTGTTAAAACGAATCAGGTATCGTTAAATGCCCAGCAGGCTGCTATTTCTGCGAAATCAGGGAGCGAAGCTATTGAGGCTGCTATTAATCAAATGCTGCAAGTGGAACAGTCTACGGGCAAATCGGCAGAAGTTATTGCTAAATTAGGAGGGCACTCCCAGGAAATTGGGCAGATTGTCGATGCCATTGCCAGTATTGCGGGTCAAACCAATCTTCTTGCTCTCAATGCTGCAATTGAAGCCGCAAGGGCAGGAGAACACGGCAGAGGTTTTGCTGTTGTTGCCGAAGAAGTACGAAAACTGGCTGAACAGTCCCAGCATGCTACCAAAGAGATTGGGCATCTCATTCATGAAATTCAGGGAGATACTAATGAAGCAGTGCAGGCTATGCGGATTGGAGCACAAGAAGTGCAAAAAGGCAATACAGTGGTCAATCTAGCAGGACGGTCTTTTAACGAAATTGCTGGTTCAGTAGATCAAGTTTCTTCCCAGATGCAGGACATTTCAGCATTCACCCAACAAATTGTTGACAAGAGCCAGCAGATTGTTGTCTCCATAGGAAATATTGCTGCTATTAGCAAGGAAAATGCTAGTCGAACCCAAACCGCATCGGCAGCAACGGAGGAGCAATCCGCATCAATAGAAGAGATTGCTTCTTCCAGCCAGGTATTGGCAAAGTTAGCTGAAGAACTGCAACGTTCTATTTCTCACTTTAAAAGTTAATGCATCTGTCTTAAGATGAGCAGCAAGGAGGGCCGTCTCAAATTTTCACTTTGAGACGACCCTCCTATTTTTGTGGTATGAATGTATAGCGTTATATAAAAAAGCAATGAACCGCGAAGGTCGCAAAGATACACGAAGGAATATTATATTTATTCTCTATAACCTTCGCATCTTCGCGGTTCACCTGTTTTAATTTTATGTTTGTTTCTGCGAAAAATTTGATGTACTATAGTTTTTATAGGATAAAGTAAGATAATTTATAAGTAGGGGGAATCTTTGTGGATATGAGAGAAGTAAGAGAAACTGCAAGGAAACAGATGATTGGTAAATGCCGAGTGTGTCCGGTTTGTAATGGACGGGCTTGTGCAGGAGAAGTTCCCGGCATGGGGGGGACAGGTACAGGTGGGGCCTTTACTGAAAATGTGCGGGCTCTTGCTAGTTTGAAATTGAACATGCGGGTCATACATGATGCTTTGCAACCTGACACAACAGTTGAAATGTTTGGTCAGCAGCTCAAAACTCCTATCATGGGAGCACCGATTACCGGTGCGGTGCTTAATGCAGGTGAGGCATTGGCGGAATTTGATATGGTTTCTGCTCTTGTAGAAGGCAGTCATCTGGCAGGAACTATCGGCTGGATTGGCGATCCGGCTAATCCTAGTATGTATGAGGATGGTTTAGCATCCATTCGTAAAGCTGGTCAAGGTATTGCAATTATAAAACCTCGTGTAGATAATAAGGAAATTATTGAACTTTTTAAATTAGCTGAGAAAGCTGGTGCTATAGCATTAGGAACGGATCTTGACGGAGCAGGTCTTATTACCATGGCTTTGAAAGGTCAACCTGTTGGACCGAAAACAAAAGAACAACTTACGGAATTGATACAATCTACAGCGCTGCCCTTTATTGTCAAGGGTATTATGACTGTAGATGAAGCTATCAAATGCGTGGAAGTGGGGGCTAAGGCGATTGTAGTTTCGAATCATGGAGGCAGGGTATTAGATCATACACCTGGTGCGGCAGACGTATTGCCGGAAATTGCTAAGGCTGTAAAGGGTAAAATCACAATATTAGCTGATGGCGGAGTACGTTCGGGTGCTGATGTATTAAAAATGTTGGCATTAGGGGCAGATGGAGTTTTAGTTGGCCGCCCATTGATTATGGGTGCCTATGGTGGGGGTACAGAAGGAGTAAAAACCATTATCGAGAAATACACTAGTGAATTAAAGGCTGCTATGATATTAACAGGCTGTAAGAGTATTACGGAGATTCGTCCAGATGTTTTGTGGCATAAATAAAACTATCCCCTCTGATGCGAGAGGATAGTAAAGTTCGAAGTACTATATCTCTTTTAGTTGTGCTAGTTTATTGAAGAAGCTACGATAAGCCCAATAACTGGCTACGAAGGAAGAGACACTTACTGCACCCGCTAGCATAAAGGCTACCATGATTTGATACTTTATGGCAGACTCAGGGGCTATGCCAGCTAGTATAAGTCCTGTCATCATGCCTGGTAATTGGACGATACCCAGGGTTTTCATGGAATCAAAAGTAGGCAACATAGCTGTCTTAATGCTGTCTCGTATTAGATTAATGGAAGCTTCTTTTGGTGGAGCACCTAGGCATAGCTTAACTTCCACTTCCTCTTTTTTGTTTTGAAAATTGGTCAGTAGGCTTTTAAATAAAAGACTAGTTGCTACCATGGAATTGCCTACTACCATTCCGCTGATGGGGATGACTTGACTAGGTTCATAGGGAATAGCCTGAAAGCCAATTAATCCTCCTAAAGTGATAACAAGACCGCTAAGGATGGCAGCAAAGGAAATAAGAGTGGCTTGCTCAATTCCTTCCCCACGTTTTGCAGCTACGGTGGAGGCATTATAAACCATAATTAGCAGAATAATTGTTGTGATTAGTGAATTATCAAGAGCAAAAACGAAGTGTAGAATAAAACCAATAATGGTGAGCTGGATAACAGCTCGTGTGCTGGCAATTAGCATATCTTTTTCTAGACCGAGTTTTTCTTTGTAGGACAAGGCGAGGGATAGTAGTACTAAACTAAAGGTTAATATAAGAGATAGATTACTCATCTCGTTCTCCTTTTAGTGAAAAATAGTCGGCTGCAGTACCCCAAAAATCAATTGCTCCTGCGTCAAGATAAAGGATTTTTTTGGCTAGGCGTTTAGCTTGTGAGGTATTGTGGGTAACGAATAATAGGGTTAGGTGATGAGCCTCTTGCTCGTCGGTAACTAGTTTTTCAATTAGGAGAGTATTTTCTTCATCGAGGGCTGCTGTTACTTCATCCAATAATATAATTTCCGGTTTTATTAGTAAGGAACGAATTAGCGCAATACGTTGCTGTTCACCGCCCGAGAGGGCGGTGTTTTTCTTTTCTAAGGTGTTTATGGATAGGTTTGCTTTGTCTAAATAATTTCGTATTACATGAAAATCTGGTTTTTGATTAAGCAGCTGGTAAGGATAGAGCAAATTTTCTTGTACGGTTGTACCAAATAAATAGGTTTTTTGCAATATATAACTAACGCTACGCCGCAGTTCCATAGGCGCATAGTCGCGGATATTTCTATTTTTATAGAGGATTTCACCTTGGGTTGGACTTATTAGCAAATTCAAAAGGCGAAATAGAGAGGACTTTCCCGAACCAGAAGGCCCAATGATGCCGATGCTATCTCCAGCTTCTATAGAAAAAGAAATATCATGAAGTATGGTTTGGTTATTCTTGATTAATTGAATATTTTTACATTCCATTATGTTCATCATGTACACCTCATAGAAAAATATAGATATATCATATCACAGACAACATAAATCGAAAGGTTAAAGTTATTTTAATTCTAAGAAATCATCAGATTGAATCTTTACATTTTCTTTACATTCCTGGGGCTTTTATTGACGGCATATTTACCATAATTGGAGTTACAATAGGTGTGTAAGGAATTTGGAGGTAGGAGGCTAGTACAGATGATAGATTTATGGGTAGCTGGCTTAACATCAATTGGTCTACTCGTGTATTTAATTTATGCATTATTGAAACCGGAGGAGTTTTAGACATGATCACAGATGTATTACTATTTATTGTATTCTTTGCATTGCTGCTTCTCATGGCTTGGCCTTTGGGAAGGTATATGGCAAAAGTATATAGCGGTGAGAGCACCGTTTTTGATAAAATCTTTTTGCCAGTAGCGAATATGTTATATCGTTTAGCCGGAATTGATGCTGCCCAGGAGATGAATTGGAGGCAGTATGCTGGCGGGCTCTTAATCTTTAACATATTAGGTATGGCTGCTGTAGTAGCTATACAGGAATTGCAGGCTATACTGCCATGGAATCCTGAAGGTTTGGCTGCAGTGCCTTTTGATTTAGCTTTTAATACAGCAGCTAGCTTTATGACAAATACCAATTGGCAGGCTTATAGTGGCGAAACCACAATGAGTTATTTCACACAGATGGCAGCGCTGACAGTACAAAATTTTCTTTCTGCAGCAACAGGTATGGCAGTTGCAGTTGCGCTAGTACGAGGTTTAACTCGTAAGAATACAAAACATATCGGTAATTTCTGGTCTGATATGGTACGAAGTATATTCTGGATTTTGCTGCCCTTATCCATTGTAGTTAGCATGGTGTTTATGCAGCAGGGCGTAATACAAAATCTTTCACCTTATGTAACAGTGGATACCTTAGAAGGGGGACAACAGACAATTGCTATGGGACCTGTAGCTTCCCAGGAAGCTATTAAAGAATTAGGTACTAATGGCGGTGGATTTTTCAATACTAATTCGGCTCATCCTTTTGAAAATCCGACTCCTTTCACGAATCTAGTTCAGGCATTGAGCATTTTTCTTATTCCTACAGGATTGGTATTTATGTTTGGGAATATGGTTAAGGATCGGCGTCAGGGATATGCAATACTGGCAGCAATGCTATTGCTATTTGTTGTAACTCTTGGTGGACTCTATGTGAGCGAAATATATGGCAATCCAATAGTAGGTCAGGTAGGAGTGAGTGAACCAACGAACATGGAAGGCAAGGATATGCGCTTTGGCACAAACGGTTCCGCCTTATTTGCTGCCGTGACAACAGCAGCCTCTTGTGGGGCAGTAAATACCATGCATGATAGCCTCACACCTCTAGGTGGCATGGTACCAATGTTGCAGATGATGTTAGGGGAAGTCGTAATCGGTGGTGTTGGTGCAGGTCTTTATGGCATGATGATGTTTGTTATGCTGACTGTCTTTGTAGTAGGATTGATGGTTGGTCGTACACCTGAGTATTTAGGTAAAAAAATTGAAGCAAATGAAATGAAGATGGCAATCATCGCTATTTTGATCCCTGCGGTAACGGTGTTATTTGGCAGCGCTATTTCTGTTATTACTGATGCAGGTCTTGCTGGTCTTAACAATACTGGCCCTCATGGTTTAAGTGAGATATTATATGCCTTTGCTTCTGCTGCAGGTAATAATGGTAGTGCTTTTGCAGGTTTAAGTGCCAATACCTTATATTACAATCTGATGATAGCCGTGGGTGTTTTAATAGGACGGTTTGGCGTGATTATACCCGTCTTAGCCATTGCTGGTAGCTTGGCAGAAAAAAGAGTATCACCTCCCGGACCTGGGACTTTTCCAACAACAGGACCATTGTTTGTTCTATTGTTAGCTGGAATTATCGTCATGGTAGGAGCGCTGACCTTTTTGCCCGCACTGTCCCTAGGACCCATTATTGAACATTTATTGATGCTGCAAGGTATGACTTTTTAACAAGGAGGAAAAAGCTATGGGTACAAATTCAAATGGTTTTAATAAAAAAATTCTGATAACGGCCTGCTGGGAAGCCTTATATAAATTGAATCCCAAAGTGCAGGTGAGAAATCCAGTCATGTTTATTGTATTGATTGGCTCTTTGTTAACAACTGGATTTGTTTTGCGAGATGCGTTTCAGGGAAGTGCAGGGAATACAACTTTTGCCTTGCAAATCACAGTATGGCTTTGGTTTACGGTATTGTTTGCCAATTTTGCCGAGGCGATCGCAGAAGGTCGGGGGAAAGCTCAGGCTCAGGCGCTAAGGCAGACTCGTACACAGACGCAGGCAAAAAAAATAATCCATGACAAACCCCAGGTGGTTGAGGCTGCCAGCTTAAGAAAAGGCGATATCGTATTGGTGGAGCCTGGTGATCTGATTCCCAGTGACGGAGAGGTTATTGAAGGAATGGCGACAGTGGATGAAAGTGCGGTAACAGGTGAATCCGCTCCTGTCATTCGTGAGTCGGGGGGCGATAAATCCTCCGTTACAGGGGGCACTCGAGTATTATCGGACTGGATTAAGGTTGCAGTAACTGCTAATCCAGGGGAGACCTTTCTAGATCGTATGATTTCATTGGTCGAAGGGGCAAAACGTCAGAAAACTCCCAATGAAATTGCTTTAACTATTTTATTGGTTGGCTTAACCATTGTTTTCTTAGTAGCTGTGGCGACATTATATCCTTATGCCAATTACTCAGGAGTCAGTATCTCCATTACTGTTCTAGTGGCTTTGCTTGTATGTTTGATTCCGACTACAATCGGCGGTTTATTAAGTGCTATTGGCATCGCTGGTATGGATCGTCTATTGAAACGTAATGTATTAGCCATGTCTGGAAGAGCGGTAGAAGCGGCTGGAGACGTAGATGTGCTATTGCTGGATAAAACAGGTACGATTACCTTGGGTAACCGTATGGCGACTGAATTTATTCCCGCAGCAGGTGTTTCTATGGAGGCGTTAGCCGATGTAGCGCAGATTGCTTCCTTAGCGGATGAAACACCAGAAGGTCGCAGTATCGTGGTGCTGGCTAAACAAAAATATAATTTACGTGAACGTGATTTAACAAAATTAGAAGCTGAATTTATTCCTTTTAGTGCTCATACACGTATGAGTGGGGTAAATCTAAAAGATAAGGTAATACGTAAAGGTTCTGTAGATGCAATTCAAAAATATGTACGAGAAAAGGGGAGTGAATTGCCTGAAAATGTTAAGTTTGCTTGCGAGGGTATTGCTAAAAGTGGTGGTACGCCTTTAGTAGTAGCTGAAGGTTCTAAGGTGCTCGGGGCCATTCACTTAAAAGACGTAATTAAAGGCGGCATTAAAGAACGGTTTAAAGAGCTTAGACAAATGGGTATTAAAACCGTCATGATTACAGGGGATAATCCTTTAACGGCTGCTGCTATTGCTGCGGAAGCTGGTGTGGATGATTTTATGGCTGAAGCTACTCCTGAAGGGAAGTTGGCTCTGATTCGAGAGTATCAGGAGAAAGGCATGCTGGTAGCTATGACTGGCGATGGCACTAATGATGCTCCGGCTTTGGCCCAAGCAGATGTGGGAGTGGCTATGAATAGCGGCACACAGGCAGCGAAAGAAGCTGGTAACATGGTAGATCTTGATAGTAACCCCACAAAGCTGATTGAAATAGTGGAAATTGGTAAGCAGCTATTGATGACAAGAGGTTCCTTGACTACGTTTAGTATTGCGAATGATGTTGCTAAGTATTTTGCCATCATTCCAGCACTGTTTTCTGTTGCCTATCCAGCATTCGGTGTATTTAATATTATGAGATTATCTACGCCAGAGAGTGCTATTTTAAGCGCTGTAATCTTTAACGCTCTGATTATTATTGCTCTGGTTCCTTTAGCACTGCGTGGTGTAGCGTATCAACCTTTAGGTGCAGATATAATCTTACGTCGAAACTTAATTATCTACGGTCTTGGTGGCTTAGTAGCACCTTTCCTTGGTATTAAGCTGATTGATATATTGCTGGTTGCATTGCATTTAGTATAGAATTGGAGGAGGAAAGATGTTAGGAGATACAATACGCATGTTCCGCCTAGAAAGAAATCTATCACCTGAGGATTTAGCTGAGGCAATCGATATTTCCCCTATGGCGATTCATTATTATGAAGAAAATAAATGGCGTCCTGGTACAGATGTATTAGTTCGTTTGGCATCTGCTTTTAAAGTGAGTCTGACAGAACTAGTTGAGGGATGTAGTATTTTATATACTGAAAAAGGAGAAATGTTAATTGTCCGTAATATAGGCGGTAATCATATAAAGGTAGTAGGGCGGGTAAGTGAAGAATTACAGGAAATATATCGAAAGGAAGTTGAAGTATTGTGTGGAAACAAATAATAAGTGCTTTGCGCTTACTAATCCTATTGACGGTGGTTACTGGTATAGCGTATCCTTTGGCTATGACAGGAGTAGCACAGGCCATTTTTCCTGAGCAGGCCAATGGTTCATTGGTTTATGTTAATGACAAACCAACTGGCTCGATACTATTGGGGCAGAACTTTACAACAGCAAAATATTTTCATAGCCGTCCATCCTCAGCGGGTACAGACGGATATGATGCTGCTGGATCATCAGGATCAAACTTAGGACCAACGAGTAAAAAGTTAGTGGATACAGTAAAAGATAATATTGAAAAAGTACGTAGTGAAAATCAACTAGAGGAAAGTGTCTTTATACCCTCTGACCTGGTTATGGCATCTGCTAGTGGTCTTGATCCAGATATATCACCAGAAGCAGCCTATTTGCAGGTTAATCGTATTGCTAATGAACGGGGTATATCGGAAAATGAGGTAAGAAGACTTGTGACTAGTCATGTGCAGGTAAGACAGTTAGGTTTTTTAGGTGCAGAAAGGGTGAATGTTTTAGCTCTTAATATGGCACTGGATCGGTTGGCAAGTAAATAATAAGAAATAACCACCAAGACGCAATGCCGCTATGCGCACACAAAGGGGAGATAAAGTATTAATTTATTAGCACCACTTTATTTTTCTTTGTGTACTTTGTGTCTTTGTGGTTCAATTAATTTAGTGTGATTAATATAATGGAGGCAATGACATGCCTGACGAAAGTAAAGAAAAAAAACGTCCAGATCCGGATGTATTGCTGGCGAAGCTAAATAAAGAAACTAGAGGTAAACTAACAGTGTTTTTAGGAGCGGCTGCAGGTGTTGGTAAAACCTACACCATGCTCGAGGCTGCCCATGAGATGTTGGCCTCTGGTGTGGATGTTGTGATTGGCTGGGTAGAGACTCATAAACGCCAAGAAACGGAAAAAATGGTGGAGGGTTTACCTCGTTTGCCAGCAAAGGAAATTGATTATCGAGGTAGGAATTTGCATGAAATGGATATTGATGCTATTTTGGTACGAAGACCCAAAGTAGTGTTAGTGGATGAACTAGCCCATACCAATGTGGCTGGTTCTCGCCATGTCCGTAGATTTCAGGATGTAGAAGAAATATTAAACGCTGGTATTGATGTATCAACAACGCTAAATATTCAGCATATTGAAACACTAAATGATATTGTAGCGCAAATTACCGGTGTAAAAGTAAGGGAAACAGTGCCTGATCGTATTGTCGAACAGGCAGACCAAGTACAATTGATTGATATTCCACCCAATGAACTTATTAAGCGCTTGAAGGAAGGTAAAATATATATGCCTCATCAGGCAGAATTGGCATTGCATAAATTCTTCCGTCCAGGAAATATTAATGCATTGCGAGAATTGTCTTTGCGCTTTACAGCCTACAGGGTGGATAAAGAATTAAATGAGTACATGCAGGAACATGATATTCCTGGACCTTGGCCAGCAGGTGAGCGAGTAATGGTTTGTGTGAGCGCTAGTCCCTTTTCTGCCCAACTGATTCGGGCAGCTCGGCGACTAGCTCGTGGTTTGCAGGCGGAGCTGCTAGCTGTACATATTGATACACCAAGACGGTCAAGCACTAGTGAAGGAGAACGGGATCGCATTTTTCGTAATATGCGTTTAGCTGAAGAATTAGGTGCAAAGACCATCAGTATAGCGGGCAAAGACTTAACAGAGGAAATTCTAAGGATGACACGCCAGCATAATGTAACTCATTTGGTGGTTGGCAAACCATTGCGAGGGCGTCTGTGGGAGTGGTTACATGGTGGCGCAGTGGTTGATAAACTTATTCGCTATAGCGGGGGTATTAACATACATGTTATCCAGGGGAATACCGAGGTAAAGGATGAGCCTAAAGTTAAAACCATAGCTCCAACAAAAGCAATTCATTGGTGGCATTATATAGCGGGGTTATTGATGATTATCTTAATGACGGCAGGGAATTGGTGGTGGCGCCATTATCTTGAACCAATGCATTTTATGCTGCTGTATTTGTTGCCGGTACTCTTATCTGCAGTATGGTGGGGGAAAGGTCCATCCTATGTGACGGCTTTATGCAGTGTGCTTTTCTTTGATTTTTTCTTTATTTCGCCAATTTTTACTTTTAGTATATCGGACCTTCCTTATATGTGGAGTTTACCTCTTTTTCTCTTGGTTTCCTTTATCATTGGAGGACAGACTGAGAAACTGCGTGTGGAAGTAACCTTAGCTAGGCAGCGAGAAAAAACGACGGGAGCATTGTACTCTTTTAGCCGTGAAATTGCAGCCATTGTAGATATTGGCGTAATCGTAGGTATTTTAGCAGAGCAGGTGTGGCAAACTTTAGATAAATCAGTAGCCGTATTTTTACCCCAGGATGAAAAATTAGTGCTAGCTGCGGAGGCTGGACCTGGAAAAATCGGCGAGGATGCTGGCGAAAAAGCAGTAGCGGTCTGGGCATTTGAGCATGGTGAGATTGCCGGACATTGTACAGATACATTGCCAGGGGGCAGGTATATGTATTTGCCCTTAACAACAAGTCAAAATACGGTTGGTGTTTTAGGTATTGAAATTCATGAGGAAATACTCACTTCTCCCCAAAAGCGATTAATGGAAGCTTGGGCAGGATTAGCAGCGATTGCCGTTGAAAGAGTAAAATTAGCGGAACAAGCTAGGCAAGCAGCATTGCTGGCTGAATCAGATCAGTTGCGTACTGCGTTGTTTAATTCCATCTCCCATGAATTGCGGACACCCTTGTCCTCTATTATTGGTGCTATATCTGGTTTAATGGATACAGAAGGTGTTTACTCCGAGAATGATAAAAAAGAATTGTTAGAAACGGTGAAAGAAGGAGCCGATCGCATGAACCGTTTGGTCGTCAATCTTTTGGATACTGCCAGATTAGAAAGCGGTATGATGCAGCTTAAAAAAGATTGGTGTGATATCGAAGATATTACTGGATCGGCTCTTAGGCGAGTCGGAGAATGCATTAAGGGAAGAGCGTTACTTGTGAATATAGCACCAGATTTACCCATGATAAAAGCTGATTGTGTGCTTCTTGAACAAGTCGTAGTCAATTTGCTGGATAATGCTTGTAAATATTCTGCACAAGGTAGTGAAATTGTTATTACTGCCAGTCAAGATACAAGCGTCATACAGGTATCAATAGCTGATCGGGGAATCGGCATTCCAACAGAAAATTTAATGCGAATTTTTGATAAATTTTATCGAGTAGAGCAACTTAAGACCGTTAATGGTACAGGATTAGGTTTGTCAATATGTAAGGGAATTATCGAAGCCCATGGTGGGACAATACAAGCTGAGAATCGACCAGGAGGCGGTACGGTTATGACCTTCATCCTCCCATGGGAAGAGCAGCCACCAATGCATATGGTATAGATTTACTTTTAAAGTATAAGTTTTGTAGGTGAAAGATTTATGAACCACAAAGACACAATGCCGCTACTGCGGCACACTAAGGAGAACCCTCAAAAATATAAATAAAACCCTTTGTGTCCTTTGTGCCTTTGTGGTTCGATTATGTTATATTTTACAGGATGCGTCAGTATTTTCTTAGTTTACATAAGGCAGGTGATAGAAGGGTGGAAAAAGGGGCACGAGTTTTAGTTATTGATGATGAACCTCAGATTAGGAGGCTGCTAAAAGTATCCTTATCTGCTTATGGCTATGAGATTGATGAATGTCATAATGGAAAAGATGGGATTAATCGAACGGCTGTATTTAAACCTGATTTGATTCTTTTGGATTTAGGATTGCCAGATATGGATGGAAAAGCTGTGGTTGAGATCATTCGCGAATGGTCAAAGGTACCTATTATTATTTTAAGTGCTCGGGATCAGGAAAATGAAAAAATTGCCGCCCTGGATGCAGGGGCAGATGATTATGTCACTAAACCTTTCAGCATGGGAGAGTTACTTGCTCGCTTACGCGTCGCTCTGCGCCATGGGGTAACCACTGAAGCTTCTTCCGTAATTTTTTGCGGTGACTTAAAAATTGATTTGGTGTCGCGTAGTGTAACCTGTGGTGGTAAAGAAATAAAACTGACACCTACAGAGTATGAAATATTAAAAGTCTTGGCTCAAAATATTGGCAGGGTACTGACACATAAACAATTATTAAAAGCCGTTTGGGGTACAGCCTATCATGAGGATACGCATTATATTAGAGTATATATTGGGCAGCTCAGGCGTAAGGTAGAACCCAATCCGTCCCAGCCTAAATACATTATTACAGAATCAGGTGTTGGCTATCGTTTAATGTCTGATAAATAAACTTCCACAAAAAATGTGGGAGTTTTTATAATTCAAAGAAGGCATAAGTTTTTATTTTTTTAGGCTCACGATAGCGGGATAAGTATTTTGTAAATTTGTATATTTTCTTATTGCACTTTTGCTACTGTATGGTACAATCATATAGTTACTTTTCTTGCTGCAACTAGCCAAGAAGAGTTTCAACGAAATAACAAATAGGATGGGAGAGGGATATGAATAGTTATTTTAAATTAACGCAAGCAGCTGTTGAAAGTTTGGCACAACAATATGATACCCCGTTGTTATTGGTGTCAACGGAACAAGTAGAACGTAATTATTCTTTTTTGGCGAGTTATTTACCGGGAGTGAAAATGCATTACGCGGTAAAAGCCAATCCTCATGAAGCAATTATCCGGAAATTGGCTGAACTGGGTTCGTATTTTGATGTAGCGTCAGATGGAGAAATGCAATTTTTAACGGATATGGGCATTCCAGCAGAACGTATGGTATATGCCAATCCAGTGAAGACGGCAAGCGGACTTAAGGTAGCCAAGCAAATCGGTGTATATAAATTTACCTTTGATAGTGAAAGTGAAATAAGTAAAATGGCCAAGGCAATACCTGGTGGAACTGTGCTGCTTCGGGTTAGAGTGGACAATCCTAATGCCTTGGTCGATCTAAATAAGAAATTTGGTGCTCATCCTGACGAAGTACTGCCTCTTCTTACCTTGGCTCGTCAGCAAGGTCTTGATGTGGCTGGCTTATGCTTTCATGTGGGCAGTCAATCTTCTAGTGCCGATGCCTATGTAGAGTCATTAGAAATATTCCGCCGTTTGTATGATCAGGCAAAAGAAGCAGGTTTTGATTTGCGCATCCTAGACATCGGAGGCGGTTTCCCTATCCCAGTCATTGATAGTAATACAATTGATGTTATTGCTATGCTGCAAACGATTAATAAAGCCATTACCCACTACTTTCCTGATACGGAAATTTGGGCTGAACCTGGGCGTTTTATCTGCGGAACAGTTGCGAATTTAATTACTCGTGTGATTGGTACCCAAAAGCGCAATGGGAAACAATGGTATTTCCTGGATGATGGATTATATGGCACTTTTTCAGGAGTTATTTTTGATCATTGGGATTTTGAATTAGAAACCTTTAAAAGTGGTGACAAGGTACCTGCTACGTTTGCAGGACCAAGCTGTGATTCCTTGGACATTTTGTTTCAGGATAAATGGATTCCTAGCTTAGAGATGGATGATCTGATATTAGTGCCAACTTGCGGGGCTTATACCTCAGCGTCGGCTACTGAGTTTAATGGTTTTGCTAAGACTCGAATCCTAGTATGGGAAGAAGTAAAAGACAATCTAAAAGTAAATACATGATACAAAAGATGCAGAAAACCTAAGGTTTTCTGCATCTTTGCATCATATATAGAAAGTATAAGATTTTATGAACCACAAAGGCGCAATGCCGCTGCCGGCGGCACACAAAGAAGAACAAAAAATAAATCCCTTTGCGCCCTTTGTGGTTCAATTCTTTTAATGTGTTTTAACGACCTGTTTTTCATTTTCTTTGCGGTTTAAAATGCGTTATTTTTTAACGCGGTTAAATAAAAATTAAGGAAAATCCATTTTTTCTCAAATTTGACAAAGTATTATATTCTTAGTAAAATGATATAAATTTATACATAAAAGGGAGGAATTATATGCCGGGAAAGAAAATTTCAACGAAAGAGTATATTCGAAGGTATGTATTCATGTTTATTGGTTCCATTTTAGCAGCAGTAGGGTTAGAGGTTTTTTTGGTTCCCAATCAAATTATTGATGGTGGAGTAATTGGTATCTCCATTATGGCAAGTCATTTAACGGGATGGCCGTTAGGATTATTTATCTTCATATTGAATTTTCCCTTCATCTATTTAGGGTATATGCAGATTGGAAAAAACTTTGCGGTATCAACCTTGTTTGCCTTGACTTCTCTGTCGATCTGGGTAAGTATTTTGCTGCCCATTCCAGGCTTTACAAATGATGTGTTTTTAGCAGCCATCTTTGGGGGAATTATCCTTGGAATTGGTGTAGGACTCATTATTCGTTATGGCGGTTCTTTAGATGGCACTGAAATTGTTGCCATTATATTAGATAAACGTACAGGTTTTTCTGTAGGCGAAATTATTATGTTCTTCAATATATTCATTATTGGAAGCGCAGGGCTAGTTTTTAGTTGGGATAAAGCCATGTACTCTTTAATTGCCTATTTTGTTGCTTATAAATTAATAGATATTACGATCGAGGGTTTGGATGAGTCAAAGGGTGTCATGATCGTTAGTGATCATCCCCATGAAATAGCCGAAGTGCTGATGGCGCGGCTGGGGCGTGGAGTTACCATTTTACATGGTCAGGGTGCCTATACGGGTGAGTCTAAGCAAGTCCTTTACTCTGTTATTACTCGTTTGGAGATTGCCAAACTGAAAATCATTATTCAAGAGATTGATGAAAATGCTTTTGTAACGATTAATGAGGTTCATGATGTAATGGGTGGAAAAGTAAAAAAACGCGCAATACACTAGAACTTGTTTTTATAAAAACTTGGTGAAAGCCAAGTTTTCTTAATATTAGGGAGATATAAGTTTTGCAGGTGAAAAAACATAAGGTTTTATGAACCACAAAGGCACAATGCCGCTGCTGCGGCACACAAAGGAGAGCACAAAAATAAGTTTTAAATAAACCCTTTGTGTCCTTTGCGTCTTTGTGGTTCGATTTTTTTATGTTTTAAAGGAAGTATCAGCATTTTTTTTGATAAAATCAATTTAAATATTAGGCAATGATCTGCAGGTAAAAAATTCTATATTGGCGAAGTAGATTAATCCATACTATTTAGGAATTGTTAAGGTGGTTGTATGAAAAATATTGATATTAGTGATCTTGATAGGATTGTCAAAACTACAATTGATGCTGTAGAGCAAGGAAAGACACAAATTTTTGATATTTATGAGGCGGCTCGTAATGAAGTTGAAAATATAAAAAAGGATGTAGAACGTACAAAGCAGGAGACAGTTGCTATCATTTTTACAGTGGATGATTTAGAAAAGAAAGAGCGGCGTTCTAGGATCAAGTTAATGGAAGTCAGCCGTAATTTCAGCGTATATTCAGAAGATGATATTAAAGCAGTATATGAAGATGCGAGAAACTTACAAGTTGAATTAGCGGTAGCTCGCGCTCAGGAACAAAGTTTACGTCAGCAGCGTGATGAGTTAGAGCTTCGTTTACGCTCTTTAAAAGATACGGTGTCTAAGGCAGAAGGATTAACAACACAGGTAGGAGCAGTTCTAGGGTATTTAGGCGACGAAATGGGCAATGTAGTAGTGAAAATTGAATCCTTGCAGCAGAGTCAAGTGTTTGGTGCCAAAATTATCAAAGCCCAGGAAGAAGAACGCCGCAGAGTGTCACGAGAAATTCATGATGGACCAGCTCAAGCTATGGCAAATATTGTGTTTCGAGCGGAAGTTTGTGAGCGATTGATTGATATTGATGTGCTGCGTGCAAAAAAAGAACTGACAGATCTTCGTGCACAAGTACGTCTTTGCTTGAAAGAAACGAGAAAAATTATTTTTGATTTACGTCCAATGACATTAGATGATTTGGGTTTAGTACCTACGGTGAAGCGGTTTTTAGATACGGTAAAAGAGCGCAGCGGTATGATTTCCGATGTTAGGATATTAGGTGAAGAACGGCGCTTAGATTCTTATGTGGAAATTGGTGTCTTTAGAATTTTTCAAGAAGCAATTACAAATATTGAGAAACATGCCCAGGCTCAGACGATATCTATTGCTATGGAATTTCGTAGGGATACCTTCTTAGCAACCATTGCTGATGATGGTAAGGGTTTTAATACAGCAGATAATTTTGGTAACGAAAGTTTTGGTTTACTGGGGATGCGGGAGCGAATTCATCTGTTAAATGGTGAGCTAACAATAAAGTCCGAAATTGGGGTAGGCACAAAAGTCATTATAAAAGTAGTATTTAAATAATAGAGGATATACCTGAAGTTTCCAAAAAAAGAAATGGAATTTTCTTGGGTATATCTCTATTATTTTAGCAATGCTGCAGATCTGATGCTGAGGAAAAAGGTGTATTTGGATCTTATTTTTCAAAGAATTTTCAAAGAGATTAATTTATCCTCATTGTTGTAGGATTATAGTGGATTTATATAGAGATTTGTTATATTATAGCAATTAAAAGCTGTGTATATTGAGTTATTGCATGATAAGAGCGGGGAGTCAATAAAGATATCCGTAGAGGAGTATATTATCACAAGGGATGGATGCAATGAATCAACAATTTAAAATTCTTATTGCCGAGGATAGCAAATTAGAACGCCGAATGTTACGCAATAACCTTGTGTCTTGGGGCTATCAGGTTTATGAAGCCGTGAATGGCAAAGAGGCAATTGCGATGTTTGATGAGGTGAATCCTGACTTAGTCATTCTGGATGGTATAATGCCAGAAATGGATGGCTATGCTGTGTGTGAATATTTGCAGGAGCAGAAAAGAAGAAGTAAGACTCCGATTATCCTCATTACTGCCTACGACAATGAAGAGGCGGTGGAGCGAGCCTTTGCAGCAGGTGCTGGTGAGTATTTAACCAAGCCTGTGTATTGGAATGTTTTGAAATATCGCATCAAAAGAATTCTGCAAGCAAGGCAGGCGGAAATTGCCTTGGGCAAAAGTGAAGAAAAGCTGCGGGGCATTTTAAATAATGCGGTAGTCGGTATTGGGATTCTAGATGAACATGGTAATTGCATTTATGGGAATCAGAGGTTAGTGGATATGCTCGGCTATTCTTTGGAAGAATTACATAAAATTGGTTTAAAGCAGGTGACACACCCTGAGGATTGGCTAAGAAGTGCAGAAGGACTGCGGAAAATGGTCAATGAAGAAAAGCTTGAATATCATGTGGAAAGACGTTGTATTCGTAAAGACCGGACTGTCTTTTGGGCCAGATTGTCTGCGGCAATTGTATATGATGAAGATCATGAAGTAAATTCGATTCTTGGCATCATGATTGATATTACAGATCGCAAGGCAATGGATGTGCAAATTAGTTTACAAAATCAATATTTATTGGCTTTGAATGAAGTTTCGTTGCAGTTGTTGAATCGTTTAGATTTAGATGATGTATTAGCCATGATTGTTACCCATGCGGTAAGTTTATTTCCTAACGCCAGTGGCAGCTTGTTTCTTTTAAAAGAAAATAATTCTCAAGTTGAACTTAAATTTGCTATCGGGCTTGATGAAAATAATATCGGCGCGGTTCAGCACAAAGACGAAGGAATTATTGGGGAAGTATTTCGCACGGGTGAGACCGTGATAGTGAATGATTATCAAAATTGGGCAAAGCGCATCAATAGTCATGGTATGGTATACTATGGAGTATTTATTGGGATGCCTTTGTTCTCTGACAAAAAAGTGGTTGGTGTAGTATATATTTATTTTGATGATTCGGCCTGGGGATGTAGCCAGGAACAAAAGTTCTTATTAGAGCGTTTTATTGGTCTGGCTTCTATTGCTTATGATAATGCCATTTTATATAAACTAGCACAGGAAGAAATTGGTGAGCGTAAATTAGTAGAGGAAAAGCTCAGATATGTAAGTATGCATGATTCCCTGACTGGCCTTTACAATCGTACCTATTTTGAAGAAGAATTTCAAAGAATTTCGAGTGGAGCATACCCGTCTGTCGGGGTTATTGTTTGTGACGTTGATGAATTAAAGGTTGTGAATGACACCCTAGGACATGCTTTTGGAGATGCATTGATTGTCGCCGCAGCGACGGCGTTAAAGCAGGCTTGTCGTCCAGGTGATACGGTTGCTCGGATTGGCGGTGATGAATTCGTAGTATTGCTGCCTGGCGCGGATCAAGAAATTATGCAAGACGTATGTCAACGAATTAACGAAAAAGTACAGCGTTGCCGGAAGAACTTAAATGGCACCATTGTACGCTTATCTATAGGCTGGGCTCTGCATATTGGGCCAGATGTAGATCGTAAAGAGCTGTTCAAAGAGGCTGATAAAAATATGTATCAAGATAAAATGCTCCATAGGATCGGTTAAAACCACATAGTAGTATTTGTATTATGATTCTCTTTAAATAGGGCATAATAGGTAAAGATTCGCGGCAGGTTTTACCTATTATAAAAGGAGGCGATAGGGTTGCGTTTGAGGCAAACAGATACACCTTTACTGGCTGCAATGCAGCATTATGTAAAAGAGGAAGTGATTCCTTTTCATACTCCAGGGCATAAGCAAGGTAAAGGAATGCATCATACATTAGAAAGAATAATAGGCAGAGGTACCCTAGCCTTGGATTTGGCTTTAATGGAAGAATTAGATGATTTTCACGAACCCTATGGCTGTATAAAGGATGCTCAGGAGCTGGCGGCACAGCTTTATGGTGCCGATCATAGTTTTTTTGTTATCAATGGTACAACGGGCGGAATTTATGCAATGATATTAGCTGTTGCGGGTCCAGGAGAAAAAATTATTGTGCCGCGTAATGCTCACCGTTCTATTATTGGTGGGATTATTTTAAGTGGGGCGATTCCAATCTTCATGCAGCCAGAAGTTGATAATGACTTAGGGCTGGCTATGGGAGTTACGCCAGAAACGGTAGAGAATACAGTGCTGCAGCATCCAGATGCTAAAGGAGTACTCATTATTAATCCTAATTATTATGGGGTTGCTGTAGATTTAAAAAAGATTGTAAATCTTGTTCATAAACATAACATGGTGGTACTGGTAGATGAAGCTCATGGTCCTCATCTGTGTTTTAGCAATCGTCTGCCAATACAAGCTTTGGATGCTGGGGCTGATATTTGTGCGCAGAGTACTCATAAGATTATTGGCGCATTGACCCAATGCTCCTTAGTTCATTGTCGGGAGGGGCGTATTCGTGTACCTCATCTAAAAGCAATGCTGCAGTTGACTCAGTCTACCAGCCCTAACTACATTATGTTGGTATCCTTAGATGTAGCTCGTATGCAAATGGCTTTAGAAGGGCCAAAACTCATTGAACGATCCATTGACTTAGCCAATTGGACAAGGCAGGAAATTAATAAAATACCTGGTTTATATTGTTTTGGTTCGGAGAAAAAGGGTGATCCGGGAATATTTGATTTAGATCCAACGAAAGTTACAGTTACGGTTAAAGGGCTGGGATTAACAGGCCCTGAGGCAGAGCGGATTTTGCGTCATCAATATAAAATACAAGTTGAGCTTTCTGATTTATATAATCTTCTTTTTTTAATTACCTTAGGGGATCGAGAACAAGAAGTGCATCTGTTGGTGGCAGCTCTTCGGGATATGGCAGAAAAATATGCAAAGTCTTATGACTTTTCCTTACTAGAACGCTGCATTAATGCACCTTATCCAGTAGCGCCTCAAGGTGTTTTATCTCCTCGTGAGGCTTTATTCGGCAACACCTGCATGGTACCTTTTGCTCATTCTGCAGGAATGATTTGTGCTGAAATTGTCACCTTTTATCCTCCTGGTATCCCTGTGGTATGTCCGGGAGAACGGATAACTCAAGAAATTATCGATTATTGTCAACTGCTTCAGCAAAGTGGCATGCATGTGTCTGGACCAGAAGACTATACATTAAAAACAATTAAAGTGGTGGATTAAATGAATGGTAAATTAATTATTATTGAAGCTGGAGATGGCAGTGGCAAAGCAACACAGACAGAAAAACTATATAATCGTTTGAAAGAAGAAAAAAGAACAGTACGCAAAGTGAGCTTTCCGGACTATAAAAGTAGTTCGTCAGCACTAATAAAAATGTATCTTAATGGTGATTTTGGCAATAGTCCTGATTCGGTAAACCCTTATGCTGCTTCCAGCTTCTATGCAGTAGATCGTTATGCATCCTACAAGCAAGATTGGGGTAATTTTTATAAACAGGGTGGAATTATCATTGCCGATCGTTATACTACGTCCAATATGGTGCATCAAGCTGTAAAAATTCATGTACAGGAAGAAAAGGATGTTTTTTTAGATTGGCTCTGGGACTTAGAGTTTGTAAAATTCGGTTTACCGATTCCAGATGGTGTGATTTTTCTAGATATGCCGCCAATGTATAGCAAAATTCTTAGGGAAGAACGTGCTAAAATTAACGGGCAGCAAACTCCTGATATCCATGAACGAGATGAGCAGTATTTAGAGAACTGCTATAGTAACTATTGTGCGATCGCCGATAAGTATAATTGGTGTAAGATATCCTGCATTCATCATACACGATTAAAGACAGTGGACGAAATTCATGAAGACGTCTATCAATCGGTACAAAATATACTAGCAAGTACATAAAATTTATGAACCACAAAGGCACAATGCCGCTGATGCGGCACACAAAGGAGAACACAAAGAATATAAAATAGAATTCTTTAACCCTTTGTGTACTTTGCGCCTTTGTGGTTCCTTTTCGTTTTATATGTTTTAAAGGGCACGTAGTTTTTTATTATCTAATTTTCTAAAAATTGCGTATATTAATGAAAACATGCAGGATTATCGATAATATATGTACAATGTAATTACTATATCAAACATTTAGAAAATAATGGATTTTGCATGGGGGGAATTCGGATGCTGATTGTTCTGCTTGGTCCAACTGGATCGGGAAAAAGCACGATAGAAAAGAAAATGGGACAGAGTGGAATGCATAGGCTGAGGTCCCACACTACTCGTCTTAAAAAAACTGGTGAGTCTGAAGATGCCTATTATTTCGTCAAAAAAGAAGATTTCAAAAAAGTGGATTTAGTGGAAAGTGTGCTTTATAAAAATAGCTTTTTTGGACTGAGTCGGGAAGAAGTGGAAATTGCGAAAACCAAAGATTGTGTAGTTACTCTCGACTGGAATGGAGCTCAACAAATTAAACATCGCATTCCATTTGCAGTTACCGTATTTATTGATTGTCCCATGTATCAGCTGGAAAAACGCTTGCCAATTGAAATCGATAGTGAAAAGCGCAAAAAAATTATGGCGCAGGTAGTATTAGATTCTAAATGCGCTGCCAACTGTGATTATATTGTAAGGAATTATGATGGGCAATTGGATGAAGCTTGTGCTCAACTATTAGAAATTTGTCGTCAAAGTAAAAAAAACGCGACTAATTAGAGTAATGGATGGTTAATATAAAAGGTAGGAACTATTAAATTATATAGTTTCTACCTTTTTTACAAAAAATAGAAAGTACGGTTTTAGCGAAAAGAAGAAAATAATGACGTAACCGCAGAGGCACAGAGCGCGCTGAGAGGAATTTCTAATCCTATTTATTTTTTCTCTGTGCTCTCTGCATCTCTGCGGTTAAAAAAGGTAGAAATTTTTTAATATGGAGACCATTATTTTATAATGGGGAAAGCTAGTGTTATAATGAACAGGATGAATGACAGAATTTGGAGGTACCATGGACCGCGCGCATTCTTTAGGAGAAGAAAAGATATCAACTCTATTGTGGAGATTTTCCTTGCCGGCAATTACCGGGATGGTAGTTAATGCTTTTTATAATGTTATCGATAGTATATTTGTAGGGCGTGGCGTAGGTGAAATTGGTCTTACGGCAGTTACTATAGCCTTTCCAATTATGATTGTATTAATGGGTTTTGGGATGTTGGTAGGAGTAGGGGCTGCTGCAGTTGTTTCTTTGAGAATGGGAGAGAAGAAGCAGCAGCAAGCGGAAAAAATATTAGGGAACGCCTTTACTCTTTCCATGATATTATCGGTAGCTTTTACGGGATCGGTCTTGTTGTTTCTAGATCCGATCTTAATGATGTTAGGCGCAGAACCAGATGTGCTGCCTTATGCCAGAGAGTTTACAAGAATTATTGTCCTTGGCAGTCCATTTATGTATATTGGTTTTGGTTTGAATAATATAGTACGTGCTGAGGGCAACCCTCAAATGGCCATGTCTACTACACTCATCTCTGCAGGATTAAATATTGTGTTAAACCCTTTGTTCATATTTACTTTCCACTTAGGAATTGGTGGGTCGGCCTTAGCAACAGTGCTATCCCAAGGGGTATCAGCAATATGGGTGTTAGTCTATTTTTTGCGGGGGAAAAGTGTATTAAGGCTCCGAAAAAAGAATTTTCCCTTAGATAAAAGGATTGTTCGTAGTATTTTCGAGATTGGAATGTCACCTTTTTTAATGCAGATTGCTTCAAGTTTAACCACGGTTTTGTTTAATTATACGTTATTACGGTATAGTGGAGAATTGGCAGTCGCTTCCATTGGAATTATCAATCGAATGGGCATGCTCATGTTAATGCCCATTTTTGGGATTAGCCAAGGGCTTCAGCCAATCATTGGTTATAATTATGGAGCAGGGAATTATGATCGGGTTATGAAAGCTTTAAAAATAGCAATCGGTGTTGCAACTTTATTTTCGACAGTCGGCTTCTTACTCATTCAGATTTTTGATAAGCAGATTATTATGCTGTTTAATGATAATCCTGAGCTGATTTTGTTAGGGTCTGAGGCAATGCGGATTAATTTGTTTATGCTTCCGGTCATTGGTTTTCAAATTATTGGTGCTAATTATTTTCAGGCAGTAGGTAAAGCCAGTTATGCCATTGTACTTAGTATGTCGCGGCAATTAATTATCTTAATTCCCTTAATATTGCTATTGCCAAGGCTTCTCGGTTTACATGGGGTTTGGCTGGCAAGTCCGATAGCAGATTTCTCGGCTGCTTTGTTAACTGGCATATTCTTATTCCGCGAGCTTCGTAAGTTGAGTCAAAAGTGATGGATATTTGGCTCCGAAGTAAGATGAGTCACGTAAATATGGGAAAGATAATTTCTCAAGTTAAAAGCATAAATTGATTATTTGCTGGAAAACAATTATAATTTAGATGCAATCCTATGTTTGTCTAATGATGAAGTTCGTAAGCTCGGGTGATACTGCTCAAATAGAGTTAGCACTCCAGCAAAGAGCAGATCTTTTCTTTATGAGAGTATTATAGTAAAGCTAGTGTATATTATAGCTTGAAAGGCAGTGACCTACATGAAAATAAATAATTTAGGAGCTACCCAAATACCTTCACTAGTGGAACGGGATGGGGGGAGCAAGGCGGAAAAATCCTTAAGTCATTTTTCCTCTGATTTACTTAAAAGCCAAGATGGGCAATCCCGTGAGAGGTTAAATCAATTATTGGCGGAAATAGATAAACGCGGTAAGCGTTTAGGTGAAGTGCCAACCTATGCTGAACTCAAGAAATATCGGGAAGTCATAAGGCAATTTGTCGGTGAAGCTGTAGGACGTATGTATACATTGCAATCGCAGCAAGGGTGGGATCGCCATGGGAGGCAGAAGGTGTATACAATCATCAAAAAGGTAGATGCTACCTTAGATAGTCTGACAGAAGATGTACGCCTGGGAGAAGAACGTCAATTGGATATTCTGGCGAAACAAGATGCGATTCGTGGCATGCTAGTCGATCTGTATACATAGAGGTGCAACGATGAAGTGGACCGATATCATTGGGCATAAAGATCAGGTAACCATGCTGCGTCATATGGAGAGCAGCAGACGCATGCCTCATGCTGTTTTATTTGCGGGACCTAAAGGCATTGGTAAAAACCTGGTGGCGAATGTCGTTGCGGCAGCTTTATTATGCAGCGATCAAGAAGAGCGCCCTTGTGGTCGTTGCCATTCTTGTCGGCAAATATCCTATGGCAGTCATCCCGATTTTCTCCACATTGCCCCTGATGGGACCAATATTAAGATTGAACAAATTCGAATGTTGCAGCAGGAATTGTCAATGGCATCTTTTAGTGGACAGCGTCGCGTCTGCATAATTGATGGTGCTGAGCTCATGACGACTCAAGCTGCCAATAGTTTGCTAAAAGTTCTAGAAGACCCTCCTGGAGAAATTGTTTTTCTTTTATTAGCAGCGAATAAACAAATGCTGCTTACTACGATTATATCTCGATGCATGGTGATTGCTTTTCAGCCTTTAGCAGACGAGCTATTGGCTCAGGATTTAATGGCTAAAGGTTATTTGCCAGAAACATCGGAAGTAGCAGCCCGCTTAAGCGGCGGCCGAATGGGAATTGCTCTTGCTCTTTTGGAACCTGAAGGTCTTGCCCTGCGTAATCAGGCTCTGGAGATGATCCAAAAACTAATGGATTCCAAACTGGAAGCAGTCTGGCATTCAGCTGGAGTATTGGAAAAAATGGAACGTAATGATATTTTGGAATTTATAAAGTATGTAACTTATATCTTGCGTGATATACTATTGCTTGTTACTGGACAGGGCAAGCGATTGTTATTTAATATAGATGTTGCAGAAGAATTGTGTGAAGTAGCGGACATGTGGAGTGAAAGACGGCTAGTAACAGCCATTAGGGCAGTGGAGACAGCTAGACGGGCTCTGCTGGCCAATGCAAATACAAGGCTTACGAGTGAAGCGTTATTGATAAGAATATATGACTTAGCAAGGGAGGTTTGAAGGTGGAGACAGTAGTCGGAGTACGTTTTAAAAAAGCTGGCAAGGTATATTATTTTGCACCTGGTGAAATTGTCCTGGTGGCAGGAGATTTTGTAATTGTTGAAACTGCCAGAGGGTTAGAATATGGAGAAGTTGTTATTGGACCGCGTCAGGTAGGAGAGGATGCTATTGTAGCACCATTAAAAACCGTACAGCGTAAAGCCACTGCCGAAGATGGCGCTAAAGTGGAAGAAAATAGAGAAAAGCAAAAAGAAGCCTTCTCTACTTGTGAGCAGAAGATCAAAGCTCATAACTTAAATATGAAGTTAGTGGATGTAGAGTATACCTTTGATGTTAATAAAATAATTTTTTATTTCACGGCAGAAGGTCGTATTGATTTTAGGGATCTAGTAAAAGATTTGGCAGCTGTATTTCGTACTCGAATAGAGCTTAGGCAAATTGGGGTTCGGGATGAAGCGAAAATGATGGGGGGAATTGGTTGCTGCGGCAGACCTTTATGCTGCTCGACGTTTCTCGGAGATTTTGAACCAGTGTCTATTAGAATGGCTAAAGATCAGAAGCTTTCATTGAATCCTACCAAAATTTCTGGCATATGCGGGCGATTAATGTGCTGCTTAAAATATGAGAATGATTCCTATGCACCTTGCTGCAAGAAAATTCCTGCACCAGTGGTAGGGCGGGAAGTCATAACTGTAGATGGAGAAGGAAAAGTTACATTTGTAAATCAGGGGAAGAAGAATGCAACGATTCTGCTGACAAATGGTAATACTGTTATTATTCCATGGGAAGAAGTAGTGGAAAAGGATATAAATGGGTAATCAAGTGGTAATTGGCGTGGAAGAACGTATCGATGATTTGCTGATTGGTCAGTTGAAAGTGATTCAGCATGAAAAAGAATTTTGTTTTTCCTTAGATGCAATATTGTTATCTCATTTTGTCACCGTGAGACCAGGTGCTAAGGCTGTGGATTTGGGAACAGGAACAGGTGTGATCGCCCTTCTTCTAACGGCAAGGGGTGCGGATCATGTAACCGGCTTAGAATTAAGTCAGGCTATGGCGGATATGGCAGCACGCAGTGTTCTTTTGAATCAGTTGGATGAGAAAGTAAAGATTATACAAGGAGACTTGTGTAAGATAAAAGATATATTGCCCTCAGAAGGGTATGATTTGGTAGTGTCGAATCCTCCCTATCGTCCAGTAGGTGTTGGTTATATGAGTCCGAATGACAATGTGGCTAGAGCAAAGCATGAAGTTACAGCTACTCTGAAAGATGTGGTCGACGCTGCACGGTATTTGCTAAAATATCGTCGTGGGCGCTTCGCAATGGTTCACTTACCGGAACGTATGGCTGAGATTTTAACTGCGATGAGTCAAGCTGGTATTGAACCTAAGTTATTGCAGTTAGTATACAGCAGTATCGACAAAAAGCCTACCATGTTATTAGTAGAAGGGGTTAAAGGGGCAAATCCGGGTCTTACAATCTTGCCGCCTCTTGTCGTTTATAAGCCTGATGGCAGTTATAGTGATGAAATTGTAAAATATTACAAAGAATATCGATAATAAAGTTATTGGTTTTAGGAATTATAAAACGAAGCACAAAGGTCACAAAGAATTTTTTACTATCATCCCTCTTTGTGTCCTTCGTGCTTTTAAATATTTCATTTTTTTTGCTATACTGAGCAATTTATAATTTTTAGAGGGAACGTTGAACACAGAGAGCACAGAGTAGGCAGAGGACACTGGGAGGGCTTTTACCTTATCTATCTTTTCTCAGTGTTCTCTGTGCCTCTGTGGTTTCTTTTTAGCCCCCTAGAAGATTTGAACAATATGCCTTAACTCTGGTATATTAAAA